>NZ_JBRREC010000037.1:0-41580 GCF_056760015.1 Stenotrophomonas sp. STEN029
CGGGGGTGGGGGGGGGGGGGGGGGCGCTGGCCCTCCGCGGACAAACCTCCCCCCCCCCCCGCCGCGCGGGCTCTCCCCGCCCCGGGGGGGTCGTGGGGGGGTCCCACACCCACCCCCCCCCCCCCACCCCGGTTTTGCCGTTCAGCCCAGTCCGTACGTTGGGATGCTATCGTTCAGCCTCGCTTCCAAGCCTGAACCCCGTGCCGCGCATCCTGCTGCCCCTGCTGCTATGCCTGACCCTGATCGCTGGTGCGGTCGGTTCGGTGTGGTCTGCTACGGCGATGGCTATTCCGATGCAGACGATGGCGGAGGCAAAACCGGGGTCAGAGTGCGATTACGGGCCGAAATAACACTCTGACCCCGGTTTTGCACATGATTGCTGCCAGGACGAACAGGCCAGTACACCCTGCGCAAGCGGTGACCACTGCGACTGCCAGCAGCATTGCAACATGCTGCCCAGCGTCACGATGACAAGGCTTGCACCGATGCGCCATGCCTTGGCGCCAATGACAGCACTCCCCTCTCGCGACGATGTGGCCCCGGGCCAGCTCAACCGCCCTCCCATCGCCTGATTCCCGCGCCTTCTGGCGTACGCAGATATCTGTGCCAAGGCGATCGCCCTGGTGCACCCTTGATCTGTTCAGGACATGCAGCAACGCATCGTGATGCGGCTGTGTGACCGGGAGTTCCACATGTCTTCTGATTTCCTTTCCGATTCGCGCTCGGTACTGTCGCGACGTCGCTTCGTGCAGGGCCTGGCGATTGGCGGCGTGGTTGCCGGTGCCGGCCTGGCGCGTATTCCGCAGGCCTTCGCCGCCGGCAGTGCCATGGCGGTGCCGCCGGTTGAGCTGCGCGGCACCGAGCTGAGCCTTGCGATTGGCCGCTCGGCGGTCAACTTCACTGGCCGTACCCGCCCCGCCATCACCGTCAATGGCTCGTTACCGGCGCCGATCCTGCGCCTGCGTGAGGGCGACACGGTCAACCTGCGTGTGGCCAACACGCTCACCGATGAAATGACCTCCATCCATTGGCACGGCATCCTGCTGCCGGCCAACATGGACGGCGTACCGGGGCTGAGCTTCAACGGCATCGCACCCGGTGAGGCCTACCAGTACCGGTTCCAGCTCAAGCAGTCCGGTACCTACTGGTACCACAGCCACTCGATGTTCCAGGAACAGGCGGGCCTGTACGGCGCGATGATCGTCGATCCGCTGGCACCGCCGCCGTATCACTTCGACCGCGAGCACGTGGTCATGCTCTCGGACTGGACCGACATGGATCCGGATGCGCTGTTCCGGCGCATGAAGAAAATGCCGATGCATGACAACACCTACCAGCGCACGGTCGGTGACTTCATGCGCGACGCGCGCAAGGATGGCCTGCGCGAGACGCTCAGTGACCGCGGCATGTGGGGCCGGATGCGGATGACGCCCTCCGATCTGTCCGACATCAACGCCCACACCTACACCTACCTGATGAACGGAACCGCGCCGGCCGGCAACTGGACCGGCCTGTTCCGCAGTGGCGAAAAGGTGTTGCTGCGTTTCATCAACGGCTCGGCGATGACCTACTTCGATGTGCGCATCCCCGGCCTGAAGATGACCGTGGTCGCCGCTGATGGCCAGTACATCCATCCGGTCAGCATCGACGAGTTCCGCATTGCCCCGGCCGAGACCTTCGACGTGATCGTCGAACCGACCGGCCAGGATGCCTTCACCCTGTTTGCGCAGGACATGGGCCGCACCGGCTACGCCTGCGGCACGCTGGCAACGCGGCAGGGCCTGCAGGCGCCGATTCCGCAGATCGATCCGCGCCCGCTGCTGACCATGAGCGACATGGGCCACGACATGGGCAGCCATGGCGACCACGGTGCCGGCATGGAAGGTGGTTGCGGCGCCAATATGGGGGCCAAGGGCATGGAAGGCGGCTGCGGTGCGGCGATGGGCCACGGCGCCCATGGCGGCTCCGACAAGTCGCCCAAGCACAAGCCCAGCGAAGCCGGTAACCCGCTGATCGACATGCAGACCGCGGCCACCGAGCCCAAGCTCGACGACCCCGGCATCGGCCTGCGTGACAACGGCCGCAAGGTGCTGACCTATGGCGCGATGCGTTCCTTGTTCGAGGACCCGGATGGGCGTGAGCCCGGCCGCGAGATCGAACTGCATCTCACCGGCCACATGGAAAAGTTCGCCTGGAACTTCGACGGCATTCCGTTTGCCGGTGCCGAGCCCATCAAGTTGAACTACGGCGAGCGCATGCGCATCGTGCTGGTCAACGACACGATGATGCAGCATCCGATCCACCTGCACGGCGTATGGAGTGACCTGGAGAACGCCGACGGCGAGTTCCAGTTGCGCAAGCACACCATCGACATGCCGCCCGGCACACGCCGCAGTTACCGCGTGCGCGCGGATGCGCTGGGCCGTTGGGCCTTCCACTGCCATCTGCTGTACCACATGGAAGCGGGCATGATGCGCGAAGTGAGGATCGACGCATGAAGACCTTCTCTCACTCGTTGTTGTTCATCGCCCTGGCCGCCAGCGGCAGCGCCTTCGCGCAGGACCCGCATGCGGGCCACGCCGGGCATGCCGCTGAAGCAAAGCCGGCAGTTGATCCGCATGCTGGGCACAATATGCCCAAGACCAAGCCGGCCGATCCGCATGCTGCGCACCGTGGTCATGGCGGCAAGGCCAAGGCTGCTGATCCACATGCAGGCCATGCCATGCCCAAGGCGGAGGATCATTCCAGCCACGGCGCGGCAGCTGATCCGCACGTCGGCCATGCCATGCCCGCCGATCCGCATGCCGACCATGCAATGCCCAAGGCGGAAGATCATTCCAGCCACGGCGCGGCAGCTGACCCGCACGCGGGGCATGCAATGCCTGCCGATCCGCATGCTGGTCACAACATGCAGGGCAGCAGCGCCAGCGATGCGCCGCGCGAACCGATCCCGACACCGACCAAGCAGGACTTCGACGATGCCTTCCCGGTATTGAAGCCGCATGCGATGGAGCACGCACCGTCGTTCCACAGCCTGGTGCTATTCGATCACCTGGAAGCCTGGGACAACGCCCACGGCAGCGGCCAGGCCTGGGGCATCGACTCCTGGTTTGGCAACGACATCAACCGCCTATGGATCCGCAGTGAGGGCGAGCGCAGCGAGAACGCGCTCGGCGACTGGTCGGTGGATGCGCTGTACGGGCATTCGATCTCGCCGTGGTGGGACGTGGTGGCCGGTGCGCGGCATGACAACAGCCGCGAATCCCCGGATCTGACCCGCGCAGCCTTCGGCCTGCAGGGCATGTCTCCGTACAAGTTCGAAGTCTCGGCGATGGCCTACATCGGCGGACCGCGCAAGGCCGAGTTGGCCTTCGAGGTCGAGTACGACGTGCTGCTGACCAACCGGCTGATCCTGCAACCGGTGGTGGAAGCCAGCATCGTTGCCGATGACGATCCGCGCCGCGGTGTGGGCAAGGGTCTGAGCAGCGTGGAAGCAGGCCTGCGCCTGCGCTACGAGTTCACCCGCAAGTTCGCACCGTATGTGGGCTTCGTGCACGAACGCGCATTCGGCAATACCGCCGACCTGCACCGTGATGCCGGCGAAGGCGTGAGCGAATCGCGCTGGGTTGCCGGCGTGCGCTTCTGGTTCTGATTCGTAGTGATGGCGTCGCATGCCGACGCCATCACCACTCTCCCTACAAGGAATACACTCGATGAATTTCTTTCTCCAGGCCGCACTGGTAGGCGCGATCTCCCTTGCATCCGTTTCCATCGCGCAGGCCCAGCATGCCGGCCATGAGCACCACGCACCGGCTGCAAAACCGGCTGCAAAGGCACCGCAGGCTGATGCAGCGGCGACGTTCAAGCGTTTCGATGCCAACAAGGATGGCTTCATCAGCCGCGAGGAGCTGCCCAGCGGTCACCCGCTGCTGCCGCACTTCGGCATGAGCGATGGCAACCGTGATGGCAAGCTCGACGCCAAGGAATTCGAGCGCGGCCTATCGATGCTGTGACGCCCCACTGCCGCACTGGCCTCCGGCCTGTGCGGCAAACTGTCCAAGGAATCAAGATCATGAAAACGCGTTCAAAACCCATGTTCTCGCTGTTGGTGCTGGCTGCCGGCACCTTGTTGATCAGTGCCTGCAATGCCAGTCCGTCGGCTACTAGCACTGCGGTTGCTGCGGCACCTGCGAAGGCTGCTGAAGCTGCGCCGGTTACCAAGGCCTTGCCGTTGGTGGTTGTGCACAAGGACCCGAACTGTGGCTGCTGTGGTGGCTGGGCCGAGCATATGCAGGCCGCAGGCTTCCCGGTACAGATCAATGACACCAGCGACATGATGGCGGTGAAGCAGCGGCTGGGAATCGGCGACGGCATGATGTCCTGCCACACCTCCGAGATCGACGGCTATGTGGTGGAAGGCCATGTCCCGGTGGAAGACATCAAGAAGCTGCTGGCCGAGCGCCCGCAGGCACGTGGCCTGGTGCTGCCGGGCATGCCGGTGGGTACGCCAGGCATGGAATCGCCGGATGGTTATCGCCAGGCGTTCACGGTTGCATTGCTCGGCAATGATGGTTCGTTGAGCGAGTTCTCGAAGCACGAGTGATCTGCGCTGAAGCCCCTCTCCCGTTTACGGGAGAGGGGTTGGGGTGAGGGGAAGCTCCTAGCTAAGCAAAGTCAAAAACTTCCCCTCATCCGCCCTCCGGGCACCTTCTCCCGCAAGCGGGAGAAGGGAATGTCCAGAGCCAAAGCCAGAGCCGAAGCAAAAGCAAAAGCAAAAGCAACAGCAGCAGCAACAGCAACAGCTGCAGACCTCCGACATCTGCTGCCGCAACAGCCAAGCTCAAGCTCACTCAGATCTTGAAGTCATCAAACGCAACCCGCTCATCCGCAACACCCAGCTTGCGCAACAGCTGCCTGGTCGCCGCCAACATCGCCGGTGGTCCACACAGATAGAACTCGCAACCCGCCAGATCCGGATGCTGCTTCAACAGGTCTTCATGGATCGCATCATGCACACGCCGTGCATCCGTCCCCTGCCCCGACCACACCGGATGCCAGCTGAAGTTGGCATGCTCACGCGCCAACTCCTGCATCTGCTCGACATAGGGACAATCACGCTCGCCACGGGCGCCGTACCAGTAATGCATACGTTCACCACCACCTTCATCCAAGCGCTGCTGGATAAGTGCACGTAGCGGCGCCATGCCCGCACCAGCACCAATGAAGATCTTCTCGCGCTCGCTGCCGCTCAGTGCGAAATCACCAAACGGGCCGCTGTAGCGAACACGGTCACCCTCACGCAACGTATAGGCGTAGGTCGAGCCCTTGCCCGGCGGATGCTTGCGGTTCTCCTGCCAGCCGGGGCTGAAGCGCACCAGCAGCACCAGGCCGCCGTCCGCGTTCGATACCGGTGTCGCCAGCGAGTACGAGCGCCGCACCGCGGTCTTGTTCTGTAAGGTCGCAGGCAAGGACAGCCCCTTCCAATCCTCGTCATGCTCGTCCGGGTACCACACCGCACTGCGCGGCAACTCGTACTCGGGCACGTGCAGCTGCAGGTAGCAGCCGGGCTGGAACTGCGCATCCGCGGTCTGCTCCGGGCGCAGATGGATCTCGCGCAGGAACGGCGTCACCGCCACAACTCTCTCGACGATGGCCCAGTGCTCGGCCCACAGGCTGGCACCGCCGGCAACCTCGATCTCGACGTCTTCATCTACCTGCAGGTTGCAGGCCAGCCGGCAGCCAACCTTGCGCTTTGCTTCGGGTACATGCGCGCGATCGGCAGCGGTTGCCTTGCCGGCACCGGTACGCACACGGACTTCGCATAGACCACAGCTTTGTCCACCACCGCAGTTGGAGGGAAGATTGATGCCTTCACGCGCCAGTGCCACATAAACGCTGTCGCCACTGGCAACCTCAACCGTGCGCAGATGCGCGCCACCCGGCGCGTAGACCATCAGCTGCCGGCGCGAACGCCAGCGCCGCGGTATGAACTCCTGCAGGTGGAAGCTGGCAATCAACAACCACACGCCGGTCAGCGCCAACCACAGGCCGCCGATACCCATGCCCACCACCAGCGGGTTGTTGAAATCGACCCGGCTGCTGTAATCCATGATGTGCAACATCCAGAAGATATCGAACAGCCGCCAGGTCGCGTTGCGGTGCTCCATCACCTGGCCGCTCTGCGCGGACACATAGATGCTGGTGTCCTGCGCATCGCTGAAGTCCACGCGCCACACCGGGTCCGGGTTGGCCCGGGTTTCCAGCGTCTTCTCCAGATACTGCGGCGCTGCGGCAACACCGTCACCGGCATAGGCCGCTTGTGCGACTTTTGCCGCGACCGCCGCATCGATGCTGATGCGCTTGCCGTCGCGGGCATCGATGACCTCGGTGCCTTGCGGCGATTGCAGGCGGTACACCGGCTGTTGCAGCAACCAGCCACTGTCCAGCGTTGCCGCCTCACCCTTGGCTGCAGCCAGCGCCACAGTTGGCGACACCGTTGCGGCCGGCCACGCAGGGTTGGCAACTGCTGCTGCCTGCTGGGCACTGCCTTCGATCTTGTCGGGGTCGAGCAGGCTCATCATCAGGCCGCTGCCCAACCAAACCACGAACTGCAGGCCGACGATCAGGCCTACCCACTTGTGCAGGGTCCGCATCCAGGGCGTCATGCGCTCCTCCGCTTGCCGAAGCTGTAGAACAGCAGCCAGATGCCGCTGAGGGCGAAACCCAGGCCAATGATCGAGGCCACGCGCAACAAGGTGTTGTTGACGTCGGTGCGGTTCTCGTAATCCATGATGTGCAACATCCACACGAAATCGAACACACGCCACAGGTCATGCCGGCGTGCCAACAGCTCACCGCTGTCCGGTGACAGGTACAGCGTGCTGTCACCGCGCCCGCTGAAATGCACGGCCCACATCGGCACCGGCCGGGTCTTCACTTCTGATGGCGCACGGGTGATCCACTCCACCCGCTCAACTTCGCCTTCCCCCTGGTACAGCGACTGCGCCAGCGCTATTGCCTGCTCACGGTCCATCGGTGCCAGGCGTTCGCCGCTGGCGGCATCCACCAGGTACTTCTGTTTGCCCTGGCGGATCTCATAGACCTCGCGGTCCAGCACATGCTTGAGCCGAAACGACTCCATCTGTGGATAGCGCGTAGCCAGCACATCGGCGCCAACGCGCGCGGCCTGCGCCGGAAGCGGTGTGCCATGTACGTGGGCCAGGTGGTCGCCATGGATCACGTCCAGCGGCACCACGGTCATGTAGACGCCGCTGAGCATCCACAGCAGTGCCTGCACGCCGATCACCAGGCCGATCCATTTGTGGGCACGGCGTGCCCAGAATGCGGGTTTCATCAACATCGTCCTCGTTCAATGACGCGCCCCGCCGCAGCTGCGACGGGGCGCATCCAATCACCAGCGGTAGCCGATGCGTGCGTACCAGCGGCGACCCAGCAGGTCGTAGGTCATCGTATCGGTGTTGGCATCGGTGTAGCTCTGGATGAACGGCGGCTTCTTGTCGAAGACATTGTCCAGGCCCAGTGATACATCCAGCGCCTTGCTCACCGCGTACTTGAGCTGCAGGTTGTGATAGAACACCGACGGCGCGTGGTCACCGATGTCACCGCGGGCTGCATTGATGTCATCGGCGCGACCGATGTACTGCGTGCTCCAGGTACCCGACCATTGATCGCGCGAGGCATTGACCGAGACCAGGCCACGCCACTTGGCATAGCTGCCGCGCCCGCCGGTGATCTTGCCGGCGTACTCGATCAGGTCGGCACCGTCGTACGGCCGCACGTCATAGCGCTGCAGGTAGGACACATCGGCACTGACGCTGGCATCCAAGCCGGCTGCCTTGAAATCATACAGCGCGCCGAAGTCGTAACCGGTGACATGCTCGTTGGCGGCATTGACCGGCTGCGAGGACAGGAAGTCGACTTCGCCGGTGCGCGGATTGCGAGTGAAGTTGCTGGCATCGCAGAACGGATGCGCCAGCCCCGGCGTGTTGTAGCAGATGGCCAGCTTGGTGGAACCATCGATGCGCTGGATCGCGTGCTTGATGCGGATATTGTAGTAATCCAGCGTCAAGGTCAGCCCGGACAGGAACTCCGGCGTCCACACCACGCCAGCGGTGAACGAGGTGGCGTCTTCCGGCTCCAGCGCCGAGTTTCCGCCCGAGGTGGTGAGGATGGTATTACCCGGCTGTACATAGCCAGCCGGCACGCCATAGGCCTGGCAGTTGGCACGCACGGTGGAACCAGACGGCAGCGCCGACCAGTTGCTGCACGGATCGGTGGTGGTCAGGTTGCCTTCGGCCACGCCGCCAAACAGTTCCGGGATGTTCGGGATGCGGAATGCAGTGGCATAGGTGCTGCGAACTTTCAGCGAGGGATTGATCTGCCAGTCCAGCCCGGCCTTGTAGTTGTAATCGCGGCCGAACAGATCGTAGTCCGAGGCACGCCCGGCCAGATTCAGATACAGCGAATCAGCGATGACATTGTCCTGCAGCAGCGGGATGGCCAGCTCTGCAAAGACTTCCTTGGCGGTGTATTCACCGGCAATCGGATCCTGCTGGTTGGTGTTGCCGATGCCGAGCACGGTCAACGGATCGGGATTGCGCCACCCGCGTTCCTTGCGCACTTCCACGCCGGCAGCGAAGCCTACCCAACCTGCAGGCAGCTCGAAGATCTGCCCGCTCAGATTGGCAGTGAAACTCTTCTGTTCGTTGCCGCCGGTATCGCGCGAGGTGTAGAGGATGTAGTCGAGCACTTCGCGACTCAGATCGCCATAGCCGAGATAGTCGCCGCAGGGAATCGCTGCGCCCGGCACCGGGCTGCAGACGCTGCGGTTCAAGGTCTGCTCGACACGATCAAGATTGGCGACGTTGTCCGAACCATCAACGCCCGTGTTGCGGCCCCAGTTCAAGGCCGCCGACCAGTCCCAACCAGTGCCGAACTGGCCCTTCACTCCGACCAGACCACGGAAGGTATTCACCTCCTGCGAGAAATGGCGCGGGCCGGCTTCTTCCAGACGACGACGCTGCAGCAGCAGGTCCTGTCCGGTCGGGTTGGTCGGGTGATTGGCGGCGATGTTGATCGGCCGATACACGCCGAGTCCGCCCGGCGCGGCCAGCTGATCGGATTGGCGGTTGGTGTACATCAGCTCCGTGAAAACGGTGGTGTTCTCGCTGAGCTGGCTGTCACCGAACACGCTGATGCTGATGCGCTTGATCGGATTGACCGCGTTGAGCGTAGGGTTGCCGTTGTAGTTGTGCTTGGCGGCCGAGTACGGCTCGTAGAAATCGCCGTTGCCGCCCAGCACCTGGTTGAAGTTGACGCGGCTGCCATCGGCCAGCAGCGCACGGCCACCCACCGTGGTCGAACTCCCTGAGCACACCAGTTTTCCGTCCACCTCAGCCAGGCCACAAGGCGCGCGCGAGGCCATGTTGACGGTGCCGCCTTCGGCGTAGTTGATGCCGGCCATCAGCGAGCCACGATCACTGGTGACGCCCCAGGCCAGGTCGACAGCAGTTTCGTCGCCATCGCCACGCGTGGTCTGGCCGTAACGCACCGCCGCCTCGGCGCCATCGAACCCTTGTTTGGTGATGATGTTGACCACGCCCGCCACCGCATCGGCGCCGTAGATGGCCGAAGCACCGTCCTTGAGCACTTCCACGCGCTCGATCAGCGCTACCGGGATCATGTTCAGATCGACCGAACTGTTTGCGCCGGTGCCGCCATTGACGATGCGGCGACCGTTGAGCAGCACCAGGGTGCGGTTTATGCCGAGGCCGCGCAGGTTCACCTGGGTGGTGCCGTAGCCGTTCTCGGCCCAGTAGGCATTGCTCTGGCTACCTGCAAAACCGGCCGAGGCCGGCAGGCGCTGCAACAGCGTGTCCACCGACGTAGCGCCGGAGCGTTCAATGGCCTGCGCGTCGATCACGCTGACCGGGCCCACGCCCGACAACTGCGCGCGCTTGATGTGGCTGCCGGTGACCTGCACGGCGTCCAGCGTGCGGGCGGCTTCATTCGGGGGTTGCGCGTCCTGCGCATTGGCGGTGTGGACGGCGGTGGCACACAACAGCGTGCCGATGGCCGCAGCCAAGGCTTGGGGCTTCAAATACATGTTCTCTCTCGCTGGGATTCTGTCTCGGGGCGATAGCCGCGGTCGCGGGTGCGAGCACGGTTCACTACTACGTCGTGGTGACGCGAGAACAACCGCTCAGGCGATGGGAGGTCGGAAGACGCGGGACAGCCTGCCCGCCGGCAATACCAGCGTCGGCAATGGCGTATCGGCCGATACCGGTGGATGCGCACCGGCGAACAACAGCGCCGTCGCGGGGGGATAGATGGTGAACACACACAGGCATTCGCAGCCCACGCTGTCGGCGCAGCTGCAGTCATCAGCATGGTTGGAGGTCGACTTGCCGGTGTGCTCGTCGTGGCCACCGCCAGCAGTTGCAGCCGACGTGCGATTCACCAGATCACTTCGAACCGGGTCACTTCGCACCGGGTCACAGCCTGCACTGGCCGCGCGGGTAATCCCCGCGACCGATGGAACCCCATCCGCATGCAGCACCATGCGCGTGCTCGCCCATGCCCCGAGCACGCCTTCGACGGCGAGCACCAGCATCAGCAGCAACGGCAGGCACATACGGTAGGACATGAAGTTCCAGACAATTCCGTTATTTGTATATACATACAATGAATAACGCGAGCAGCGAAACCTTGTCAACCGCCGCTGGTCACGCCGTGGCTCCGTCCGTGGCGGCATCCCCTGCCAACAATCCGCGCAGCCCTTGCGCCAGCGTCACTCCCAGCGCACATCAGGCAATGCATGCGCGCTTCATCAAAACGAGGGGAACAACGACTATCCTGCGACGCAGCATAGCCAGCGCGCGCGCAGTCGCCTAGCCACTGCAGGTATGCCGTTGATGATTTTTTCTATCGACGCATGCAAGCAGGGGTGGCGATTTCAAATGCAACTTTTTGCATGAGCATTGCGCTGCCGCAGTTGCATCCGCGCCCTCCCCCATTCATCGCAACAGGACAGATTTCATGAGCCTTCAAACCCTTGCCCAACAGCCCGGCGTCGCCGCCCGGGTGCCAGCCGAAACCAATGGCTTCGTGTTCAACCATACGATGCTACGGGTCAAGGACATCCGCGCCTCGCTGGATTTCTATACGCGCGTGCTCGGCTTCCAGCTGATCGACCAGCGTGATTTCGCCGAAGCACAGTTCAGCCTGTACTTCCTGGCCTATGTGCCGGCCGGTGTACAGGTGCCGCAGGACGATGCCGAGCGCCGCTTGTGGATGGCCGGTATTCCCGGTGTGCTGGAACTCACCCACAACCACGGCACCGAGAACCAGGAAGGCCCGGTCTACCACGACGGCAACAGCGACCCGCGCGGCTTCGGCCACATCTGCGTGTCGGTGCCGGAACTGGAAGCGGCCTGTGCGCGTTTCGAGGAGCTGGGCGTGCCGTTCCAGAAGCGCCTGAGCGATGGCCGCATGAAGAGCCTGGCCTTCATCAAGGACCCGGACGGCTATTGGGTTGAGATCATTTCCAACAGCGTGCGTGCTTGAATCAACAATGCGCCGTGCAGATCAGCGGTTGCCCGCGTCCGCTGGGCGCGGCAGCGAGCTCATTTCCGATAGTTTCCCCGGGTGCGCTTCGCTTACCCGGGCTACGAAGCTGTGCGCCAATCCCGGGTGCGCTTCGCTTACCTGGGCTACGGGAACACAGGTTGCATCGTAATGAACAACAAACGCCGGCATAAGCCGGCGTTTGTTGGTGTCGAACCACTTGGCAGAGATCGACTTACTTGCTGAAGGTACCGGCCTTGACCAGCACCATCTTCTGCGGGTCCACGTACTTGCGGATCACGCCGTTGACCTGCTCCAGCGTCACCGACTGGATCGCCTGCGGGTAGTTGTCCAGCCAGGCCAGGCCCACACCGCGCTCAACCGTGCCGATGATCGCCGCCGACATGCCGTCGGTGTTGCCCAGGCCGACCTGGTAGCTGCCGACCATCGCCTGCTTGCGTGCCTCCAGCTCGTCGGCAGTGATGCCGTCCTTCCACCAGCGCTGCAGTTCGCGGCGGGTGCTGGCGATGCCCTTGTCCATCAGCTCCGGTGCGAAGGTGGTGCTGATGCCCAGGCCGCCGTCCATGTAGTCGCTGCCCAGCAGGTTGCCGCCGATGCCGTAGGTCAGGCCTTCCTTCGCCCGCACCGCTGCCATCAACCGGCCGGTGAAGCCCGAGCCGAGCACGTCCACACCCACCGTCATCGGCAGGTAGTCGGCATCGGTGTAGCGCAGGCCTGTGGCCTGGCCCAGGAACACGCTGACGCTGGCCTTGTCCTTCATCGCGATGCTGTGCTCGGCGGCCTTGGCCGGCAGCCGTGCCGGTGCGTCGCGCAGATAGTACACGCCGCCGCTCCAGCCGTTGAAGCCGTGTGCAACCGCGGTTTCAATCGCCTTGGCATCGACGTCACCGGCAAACACCAGGGTCATGTGCGCCGGGCCGTAGTACTTGGCGTGGAAGGCCTTGATCTGCTCCAGCGTGACCTGCGGCACCGCCTTGAGCATGGCTTCGCGCGGTGCTGGTGCGTTGATGCTGGCGGCCGGGAAGATGCTCAGCATCAGGGTTTCACGCGCCATCGCGCCGGGGGTGTCGCTGGCCTGGCGCAGTGCCGCTTCCAACTGCACCTTGGCCTTGGCCAGTTCCTCGGCGGTAAAGGCCGGCTGGCGCAGCTGTTCGGCCAGCAGGTCGAGCACGGTCGGCAGGTCCTGCTTCAGGCTCTTGCCGTAGATGCCGATGCGCGCGGCGCTGGGGCTGAAGGACAGCTGTGCACCGATGCCGTCCAGCGCATCGGAGATGGCGAACTTGTCGCGGCGGGTGGTGCCGGCTTCCAGCAGCATCGCGGTCAGCGTCGGCACTGCCGGGTTGTCGCCCTTGGCGGCGAGGAAGGCGTCACCCAGCGGCATCGAGCCGGTGAAGGTGACCACGTCCTTGACCCCCATCGGGTAGACGATCAGGTCGATGCCGGCGGCCTTGGCGTGCACGGCGGTGTCGGCGACGCCGGCCTGTGCGGCGAATGCGGCAAGGCTGGACAGTGCAGCCAGTGCCAACGGAATCAGTCGAATGCGTTTTGCGTTGTTCACTTGCTGCTCTCCGGCACGAACCAGCCAACCGTGCTCTGCTCTGCGGTGAAATACTTGCCGGCGACGCGCTGCACGTCGGCCGGGGTGACCTTCTCAAGATCCTTCAAGGCGCTGGAATACAGGGTCCAATCGCCCATCGCGATGAACTCGTTGAGCGCATCGGCGGCCTGGTCGGTGCCATCGCGGCGGTAGGCTTCCTCGGCACGGTACGGACCAAGCACGCGTTTGATCTCCTCGACGCTGACGCCATCGCGGGCAACCTTGGCGATCTCCTCGCGGACGATCTTCTCGATCTCTTCGTGCTTGCTGTCCGGGGCCAACGCCACGCTCAGCATGAACAGGCTGGGATCGCGCTGCTGGTACATGCCACCCGATACCGCCACCGCCTTGCTGGTGTCCACCAACGCACGCTGCAGGCGAGCGCTGCGGCCGCCCTGCAACACCAGCTCCAGCACGTTCAGTGCCGGAATGTCCTTGTCCAGGCCCGCCGGGGCCTTGTACGCCATCATCACCGTGCCGGTTTCACCAGCACGACGCAGCGTCACCCGACGCTCGCCCTGCTGCTCCGGCTCGGTGGTGTAGACCTCGGGAATGGCATGCGGCGAGCGCGGCACCTTGCCGAACTTCTCACCAATGCTGGCCAGCACCTTGGCACTGTCGATATCGCCAACCACGGTGACAGTGGCGTTGTTCGGCCAGTAGAAGGTGTCGTAGAACGCGCGCAGCTTCTCGATGGACACCTTCTCGATATCGCTGCGCCAGCCGATCACCGGATGGTGGTACGGATGCGCGCTGAAGGCGGTCGCCCACATCAGCTTCATCAAGGCGCCGTTGGGATTGTTTTCGTTGCGCTCGTATTCGTTGCGCACCACCGTCATTTCGCTCTGGCGATCCTTCTCACGCAGCAGCAGACCCCGCATGCGATCGGCTTCGATGGCGATGTAACCGTCCAGCGCGGCCGGCGGCAGCGTGGCGTAGTAGTTGGTGCGGTCCAGCGAGGTGGTGGCGTTGAAGCCGGCACCGACGCGGTCCAGGTAGGTGTCGACGTTGTTAGCGCCGTCGAAGTTGGTGCTGCCCATGAACATCAGGTGCTCGAGCAGGTGGGTGCCACCGGTGGTGCCGGTCACCTCGTTGCGCGAACCGACCCGATAGGTCATCTGGAAGGTCACCACCGGTGCGGCGTGGTTGGGCAGCAGCAGGACGCTCAAACCATTGGCGTCGAGCCGGTACTCGTCGATGCCATCGGCGGATTTTACGTAGGTGAAGCCATTGACCTTGACCGGCTCGGCCGAGGCAGCAGCAGCTGCCATCAAGCCCAGCGCAAGGCCGGCGCACAACAGGCGTTGCGAAATCATGCGTTGCGTTCTCTCTAGATGCGCCCGGAGGCGCGGGGAAAGTCGGGGCGGGAGTTCAATCCCGTCCTGGTGGGGTAACGTTGTCCAGCGCGGAGAGCACGATCTCCGGCGTGAGTACCTCGGGCAGTTCGCGGGGCGGGCCGCCACCGGCCGGATAGGCCAGGTTGAACGGCACCGCGCTGCGGTTCCAACGTTCCAGCTCGGCGGTGATCAGTGGATCGGCGTTGGTCCAGTCAGCCTTCAGCGCGACCACCTCGTTGTCGCGGAAGTAGTCGTTCACCCGTGCCGCGGCGAACACCACCTTCTTGTTGACCTGGCAGGTAGCACACCAACGCGCGGTGAAGTCGACATAGATCGGGCGGCCCTCGGCCTGCAGCTGCTGCACGCGCTCGCTGCTCCAGGCTTCCCATTGCAGGGCTTCCGGCGCTGGAGCACGCGGCCAACCGAACAGCACCGCCCCTGCCAGCACCAGCACGCCGGCAACCACACTGAATCTGGCGCAGCCGCCGCGTGCACCGGGACGGGTGCCACGGCCATACAGCCACACACCGAAGCCCAACAGTGACAGCGCCAACAAGGCATTGAGCAGGGCCGCTTCGTGCAATTGCCCCGCAAGCACCCACAGCAGGTAGCCGACGGTGGCATACAGCGGGAAGGCCATCAGCTGTTTGAAGGTTTCCATCCACGCGCCGGGGCGCGGCAACAGTTTGACCAGCGACGGGAATACCGACAACAGCAGGTAGGGCAGCGCCAGCCCCAGCGCGATGGCGGTGAACACCAGGAACGACTGCGCGGTTGGCAGGGCCAACGCTGCGCCCAAGGCCGGTGCCAGGAACGGCGCACTGCACGGCGTTGCCACCACGGTGGCGAGCATGCCGCTGAAGAAGCTGCCGGCCACACCACTCCGCATCTGCAGGCCTGAGCCGACGCTGGTGGCGCGCATGCCAACTTCGAACACGCCACTGAGGTTCATCGCGAAGGCCAGCATCACCAGCGTCAGCACGAACACGAACGGTGCCGATTGCAGCTGGAAGCCCCAGCCCAGTTGCTGTCCGCTTTCACGCAGCACCGCCAGCATGCCCGCCAACGCCCAGAACGAGAGCAGCACACCGGCGGTGAACGACAGCGCATGCAGGCTGACCTTGCGCCTGTCATTGCCAGCCTGCTCGATGAAGCCAACCACCTTCAGGCCAAGCACCGGGAACACGCAGGGCATCAGGTTGAGGATGAGCCCGCCGAGCACTGCGAACAGCAGCACCAACAGCGACAGCTGTGCACCATCATTGCCTGCACCTGAAGCCGGTGCAGCCCCAAGGTCGGCCGTGCTGACCAAGGCAGTCGCCTCGGCCTCGGCCACGAACGGCAGCTCGATGCTGACACCGCGATAGATGCCTTGCGCGTCGTTATAGGCCAGCACACCGCGCAGCGCTGCATCGGCCGGCATGCTCTCGGCGGGATCCAGTGGCAACTTCAGCAAGGCGCGTGCACCGCGATTGCCGATGGTCTGCGGCACCTTGTAGGAAACGAATTCGTCAGCCGGGAAGAAATGCAATTCGGCGATATCTGCCGGTGCGGCCACGCGCAGGGTCAGGTCACCCTGCTCGCGGGTCGCCGCCAGTTGCCAGCCTTCGCTGGAACCTGGCATCGGCAAGGCCGCCAACGCCGCCTGCACATCGACATCAGGCTGTGGCAGGTCGGCACTGACCGGCACGCTCAGGCTCACCGCTGCCTTGCCCGGGATGCACACGGTCTCGCACATCAGCCAACGCGCCTGTGCCTTCAACTCGACCACACTGCCGGGCTTCAGGTCAGACGGAGCGATCAGCCGCACAGGCAGGTACGACAGGCCTTCGTAACCGTGGCCGGTGATGTTGCCTTCGCGGTCGCGCACAAGGATCGGCGTCGGCCACTGGATCGCCTCGGCGGTCCAACCCGGCGGCAGCTCCCACATCAGCTTGGTCGGCAAGCCGGTGCCAGCGTTCTTCCAGAAGCTGTGCCAGTGCAGATCGTGCTGCATGCGCAGGGCAAGCTGCAGCGACTGACCCGGCTGCACCGAGTGTTGCGCAGCGACGAGCTCGGCCTGCACCTGCGCCAGCACGCTGCCAGGCAGCAGTACGCCGAGCAGCAGCAATGCGCTCAGCGCGACGCGGCGGATGACATCAACGTGCAGGCGCATCTTCAACCTTCTTGATCTGTGCGCGCACTGCGCGCTCGACGTCCCACTCGCGCATGCCGACGCCGACGATGGTGCCGTCACCGGCGATCAGGTAGTTCTGCGGCAGCTGCACCACGCCATAGGTCTGCGCGGCCTTGTCCTCAAAGCCCGGTGCCTGCAGGTTGATCCACGGCAGGTCGTTGCTGCCGCCCTCTTCCTGCATGGCCTTGGTCCAGTCTTCCTTGTCTTCATCCAGTGACACGGCGTAGATCTCGAAGCCGTGTGCATGGAACTCGCGGTAGACCTTCAGCAGATGCGGGAACTCGCCCCGGCACGGCCCGCACCAGGACGCCCAGAAATCGAGCAGGACCAGCTTGTTGCGTGCCAGCACCTCGGACAGCTTGACCACCTTTCCGTCCACACCGACGGCCTCGATGTCGGCATAGGGCTTGCCCGGACCGAACTTCTCGGCCAACTGTTGGGTCTTGGCATAGTCGGCGGCGGCCTGCTCCATCTGCACGATCAAGGGATGCGCGCCGAGCTCCTGCTTGTAGCTGGCCAACAACTGCGCGCGGCGGGCCACGTCGTAGCGCTTCCAATCGTAGTTCTCGCTCAGCACCAGCAGCTTGAGCAGCGCAGGCTCTGCACCGTCGAGGATGACCGCGTCGTAGTCGTTCCTGACCTTGGTCAAGGCAGCAAACGGTGCAGCAACCGATTCACGTGCGGCCTTCATCGCCGCTTCGTCGTTCTCATCCACGCCGTCGAAGGCCTTGCGGTTGGCTTCGCGGTTGGCCTTGTAGGCCGCCACATAGGCGGGATCCCGCAGATAGCCGTAGACACGCTCGGTCAGGCTGCCGCCCTTGGCCACCGGGCCCAGTTCGCCGGCTTCAATACGCAGCTCGCCGGGCTCCAGCACCAGTTTCACCGAGCCTTGATTGCCCACCATCAGCACCGCCGGTACGGCCTGCTTGACCTCACCGCTGAGCACGAAGGCGCCATCCTGCACGGTTGCCGTGGCCACCGGTTCGACATGCATTGGGTCGGTCGCCGCCGACGGCACCAGCAGTTTGAGTTCGGTGCCATCGGCCAACCCCGGCAGCGTGCCGCGAATGCTGTATGCACCGCTGCCTGCAGGCATGGCGGCGGCGTCCTCGGCCGGGTTGGCAGGCGGGGTTTGCGATGGGCTGCATGCAGTGAGGCCGAGTGCAGCGACGACCGCGCTGGCCAGCAGGCAGGCGCGCAGGGTGTTGGCGGTGGACTTCATGGATTTCCTTGCAATGGATGCGGCGCGCCGCCGACGAGGGAACGGCGCACCGCGTTGTGACGGAGCAACTGCCTGGCGTCAGAACTCTTTCTTGATGTCCAGATAGAGCACGCGGCCGCGGATGTTCACGCGGTTGGAGACGAAGCCGGACAGGTTGTCGACGAAGGGATAGTCGCGATCGAACATGTTCTGCACGCCCATGCGCGCGGTAACGCCACCCAACCATCCATCGCGCTGGTGCTTGCGATAGCCGACCTGGGCATCGAAGGTTGTGTAGGACGCCGAACGCGTACGCGGATTTTCATTGGGGATGAAATCGTTGTAATCGGTGGCGGTGGCCGACAACGGATACAGCACGCGGTGCGCAGCGCTGTAATGGCTGCCCAGCGACGCGAACCACGCGTTGCCTTCCCAGCCGACGAACAGGTCACCGGCCCACTTGCTCGGCCCCAGCTCACTGTCCGCATAGCTCAGCGTCGGCATCGACGCCAGCGAACGCGAGGTGAGTTCCAGCGTGCGCACGGCATTAAGCTCGATGCGCCAGTCACCCCAGTCATTACCGAAGTAGTAACTGGCGGTGGTATCGATGCTGCGCGAACGACGACCGAGGAAGTTGATCGCGCGGTTGTCCCACAGCATCACCCCGTTCTCGCCCAGAGTGAAGGTCCCTTCGGGCATCTTGCTGATGTCCTTGAAGATCTCCGAATAGGTCAGCCCGGACAGCGGATCACCGATGTAGTTGTCGAAGGTGGTGCGGTTATAGGTAGCCGACAGCTGCAGGCCGGCGGCGAAACCCGGTACCCAGTCGAAGCCATAGGTCACCACGCTGGCCACCTGCGGCTTCAGGTTCGCATTGGGACCACTGAGCGCGACGATCTGGGTGACCCCATCCGGTAGCTGGCCGCCATTGAACAGCACGCGTGCGGTGTAGTCGTCCATGATCAGCTGGCCGAACTGCTGCTGGGCCTGCGGTACCAGGAAGGACTCGCCCCAGGTGGCGCGCAGGCGCAGCTGATCGCTCGGCTTCCAGGCCAGCCGCGCCAGCGGACTGGTGCGGCTGAAGCTGCGTGACACCACGCTATCGCTGCCGGTGATGCCACCGGTGCCGTCATTGTTGACACCGGTCAGCTGCTCGACATCAAAGCCACCGAGTTCTCCGAGCCCGGCCGACCAATCACGCAGCGCGCTGTCGCCACGCTGGTCGAAGCGCTCGTAGCGGGCGGCAACGGTCAGGCTGAGCAGCTTGGCCAGCGGCTGATCCTTCAACAGCGGGATGCCGATTTCGGTGAACAGCGCCTCGGATTTGCCGGTGCTTTCTGAGTTCAGGCGCTCGCCGAGATTGCTCTCGT
Organism: Stenotrophomonas sp. STEN029; assembly: GCF_056760015.1. Taxonomy (NCBI): domain Bacteria; kingdom Pseudomonadati; phylum Pseudomonadota; class Gammaproteobacteria; order Lysobacterales; family Lysobacteraceae; genus Stenotrophomonas; species Stenotrophomonas sp. STEN029. Next base: position 19,289 of record NZ_JBRREC010000037.1, read on the forward strand.
AGTTGTAGCGCTGCTCGCGGTGCTGTGCACCAAATGCCGCTTCGATCTTGCCCGCGGGTAGCTGGGACAGCTCGCCGCGGGTCAGCAGGTCGACGGTATTGGCACGCGACTGGAAGCGATAGACATGGCGCTCGACCAGGCTCTGCAGCAGCTCGCGGTTGCGCGCGACGATGGCATCGTTGCTGCCGTCGCCAAACACGTTCAAGCCATTGAGCACTTCCAGCGTGCGCGCATAGCCATCGGCGCCCATCGAGCCGGTCAGGTCCATCAAGGCGGTGGTGGTGCCCTTCTCGCGGCCGATGCTGTACGTCGCCTCGTAATCCCAGCCCTTGGCAAAGGGCAGCTTGCCGTTGATGCCGACATGCGCGTCGCTGTTGGTCTGCTTCTGGTCTTCGCTCAGGTTCATGCCTTCGAATTCACGTTCGAAGGAATACCCCACCAGTACGTCGCTACCGAAGTTGTTGTACGGATTGCTCTCGGGAACGTAGGTGTTGTAACCGTCCTCGAAGATGCTGAAGTCGAACAACGTCGGCCGCCAATTCTCCTTGTTGACCTGGCGCACATGGCTGATGCCGTAGTTCAGCTGGGTGGTTTCGCCAAGATCGTGCACGCCACTGATGCGGACATAGCGATTGTCGACCTTGGGACCGATGCGGCTGCGCTCATAGGTCGACGGTGCGGTGGCCGGGTCATAGGCGAGCAGGCTGTCCGGATCCAGCGCGGTGCCATCCTGGCCGCCGGGAATCACGCCGAGCGCCTCGCCCATGAAATGGTAATCGATGCCGAAATCCAAGGAGTCATAGACCACGCCGGGCTGGCCCTTGTTGCGGGTACGGCCGTTGACGCCGCCACGGTCGCTGAAGTCGCCGCGGCCATTCGGGCCAACATGGATCAGGCTGGTGACATCGGCAGGCAGCGTGCGCTCAAGCCCGACGGCAGCAGTAACGTGGCCACTGCCATAGCCAAAGGTGCGGGCCAGGTCCAGCCGCGACACGTCGGCGCCGGTGCTGGAGTTCTCGTGACGAAGCTGCGCGGTAGTACCGTCGTAAGACTTCTTCAATACGATGTTGATCACGCCGGCCACGGCATCGGAGCCATAGATGGCGCTGGCGCCGTCGCTGAGTACTTCGATGCGCTCGATCTGCGACACCGGGATCGAGGAAATATCGGTATAAGCGCCCTGCGCCTGTGCCGAGCCGCTGCGGCGGCGGCCATCGACCAGGATCAGCGTGGAGCGGCTGCCCAAGCCACGCAGGTTGGCACCGGAGGAACCCAGCCCGGACACGCCATCGCCATAGGAACTGCCAAACTCCTTCTCGCCCAGCGCGCGCGAAGCGCTGGTGCGGTTGGAGAAGTTCTGCGGCAGGTTGCGCAACACGTCTTCGATCGAGGCATAACCGCGGCTTTCAATCAGCTGTGAATCGATCACGATCAGCGGCGAGGCCGGATCGATGTTCTTCAGGTAGGTACCGGTGACATTGATCGTCTCCAGCGTTTCAGCGCTACCTCCGTCCTGTTCAACCACGTCGCCTGCACTGCTGCGTGGGCGGATGGCGACCGTTTTCGCGTTGATGAACTCATGCATGTAAGCAGTGGGTGCAAGCAGCTGTTGCAGGGCCGTCGCCGCGCCCACCTGGCCGCTGACTGCGCCGCTCTGCACGCCGCTGCCTGCATTGCCGGCGTAGACCACCTGCAGGCCAGACTGCTCTGCAAAAAGCTCAAGTGCCGACGCCAGTGATTGCGCAGGAATATCAAACGTGAACACCGCAGCATCGGCCGCTGCAGCCGCGGCAGGTGCTGACTGTGCCACCGCCACATTGCTGGTGCCGACCAGCAGCGCTAGCGCCACCGCCTTCACCAGCGCGTGTTTATGAAGAATAGTGCTGGACCCCATGGATAATTCGCCCCCGAAAGACATCGAATGGTTACCGAGCAACCGGAGCCGCCTTGCGCGGAACCAGCCTCTTGTTACATCCGTGTGTCCAAGTGCGGGAAAAGGGTACTCAAGCCCAGAAATATTTTTGTGGATTCCTGCACTGCCGCTTACTGACGACTGCCGCGGGCAGCGATCACGTTGCGGTCGGCCTGCCTGCTGACCTGCAACTGCGAGCAGCATTCCAGGAACTGCAGGAAGGAATCGGCATCATCGGCATGGAAGACACCGCTGTAGCGCTGCTCGCGGATCAGCGGATCCGTCACCACGATCGGTCGTGGGTTGTAGCGATTGAACTCACTGACGATGTCGGCGAGCGTATCGTTGCGGAAGTTCAGGCGGCGCTTGCCATCGACCGGTTCGTTCGACACCTCCAGCGGCATCCGCAGCATGGCCTGCTGGCCCTGCGGTATGCGAGCCTGTTCACCGGCTGACAATGCCGCAGGACGGCCCAGCGATTCAACCTTGGCCTTGCCCGCTTCCAGTGTGGACGCATCGTCGCGCCACAGCGATTCCAGCCAATTGCTGTTGGCCGTCACCTTGACCTTGCCCTCGCTGACCGCGACCAGCGTGCCCGAAGGCAGCCGGTTGACGGTGAAGCGCGTGCCCACCGCCTGCACGGTGTTGTCGCCGGCATGCACGCGGAACGGGCGGCTGCTGTCATGTGCCACGTCGAAAGTGGCCTCGCCATCACGCAACTCGATGTCACGCACACCCGCGCTGAAGCGCACGGCGATGTACGAAGCCGGTGCCAGCGTGACCATCGAGCCGTCGGCCAGGGCAATGCTGCGCTGCTCGCCGACCGCGCTGGCGTACTGGTGGACCGGCACTTCCGGCTGCAGCAGGGTCCAGCTGCCCGCCAGCAACGCACAGGCGGCAACGCCCGCTGCCAGCGCCCAACCCAGCCAGCGACGGCGCCCACGTGCGGCAGGTTTACGTTCCAGCAGCCTTGCCCCCGTTACAGCGCTGGGCGCATCGTGCAGCGGCACCACGTTGTCCATGGCCTGGGCCTGTGCCAGCACCGCGTCCAGGTCGAAGGCCTGCAACGCGCCGCTTGTGGCCAGCTCGCGCTGCACCAACTGCGCCATCAGCAGCTCTTCCAGGTGCAGCGGCGAGCGCGCCACCCAGGCCGCAAAGCCGGCCCGGTCGGCATCGCTGGGCGTCTCGCCCATGACGTGCAGCCACTCGGCGGCCTCGCGTGCGGCGCGCTCCCGGCTCTGTTGCGGCGATGTGCGATAGATATTCATGGTTTCACCCGCCCTGCCTGTCGCAGGGTCCACATCCTGTTCATCGTTCCAAGCTCGCGCGTACATGCGCCAGCGCTTCGACACTGTATTTCTTCACCGTATGCACGCTCAGCCCCAGCTTCTGCGCGATCTGCGCGTGGCTCAGGCCCTCGCGCCGCTCCAGCAGCAGCACCGCCAGCCGGTTGGCCGGCAGCTGCGCCAGCGCATCGCCGACCTGCCGCTCGAAGAAGCCACCACCTTCGCTGAAAGCCGCCTGCCCCGGGTTCTCGGATACCGCATCGACCACGGTCGAGTCGTACAGCAGCCGGCCCTGGCGCTGGCGCATGTTGAACTCGCTGGCCACATGCGCGGCGATGCCGTAGATGTAGGCCAGCGGGTTGCGCACCGTCTCGATGTTCTGCACGCGCAGCAGACGCAGGTAGACCTCCTGCACCAGGTCGCCCAGGTCCTGCGCCTCGGCCACCCGCCGGCGCAGGTAGCGGTGCAGCTCGGCGCTGTAGTCGTGGACCGCGCGGGCAGCGAAATCGCGCCCGGGCTGGTCCTGTGCGGCCGGCTCCATCATCGTCTCCCGCCCGGACCTTGCCGGTCGTGGCTTTTCCGCACCCTCATTACCCGCTCCCAATGGCAGGGGCGACGGACACAGTGCCCCCCTTGACCATGCAGTGCGTGGCAAGGGGCGATTTGGGTACTCCTGGAAAACAACTGGTTCAGCTCGCGATCACAAGGGCGAGCAGCTTAGCCCGTCGCTGCACCACCTTCGCACTGTGCCCAGACGTCCGAACTCCATGGACAGCTTTCCAAGGCCACCGGCGGCCCGGACCGGCTGCTTGCGCAAAGCAAAAGCCCGGCGCTGGGCCGGGCTTCGAGCAACGTCGGGGGAGAGAGGACCGGGCTGCTGGCGGAGATTATCCGTAGTCCCGGTTACGCTCCCGTGACACCTGCGTTACTCCACGGTAACGCTCTTGGCCAGGTTGCGCGGCTTGTCCACGTCGGTGCCGCGTGCCAGGGCGGTGTGGTAGGCCAGCATCTGCACCGGGATGGTGTGGACGATGGCGCTGAGCACGCCGGCATGGCGCGGGGTACGGATCACATGCACGCCCTCGGAGGCATTGAAGTTGCTGTCCTGGTCGGTGAACACGAACAGCTCACCGCCACGTGCGCGCACTTCCTGCATGTTGGATTTCACCTTCTCCAGCAGGCTGTCGTTGGGAGCGATCACCACCACCGGCATTTCCGCGTCGACCAGCGCCAGCGGACCGTGCTTGAGCTCGCCGGCCGGGTAGGCCTCGGCGTGGATGTAGGAGATTTCCTTGAGCTTGAGCGCGCCTTCCAGCGCGATCGGGTAATGCAGGCCGCGCCCGAGGAACAACGCGTTCGACTTGCCGGCGAAACGCTCGGCCCAGGCGATGATCTGCGGCTCCAGGTTCAAGGCGTGTTGCACGCTGCCCGGCAGATGCCGCAGCTGCTCCAGATAGCCACTCTCCTGCTCGGCATCGACCTTGCCGTGCAGCTTGCCCAGCACCACGGTCAGCTGGAACAGCGCAGCCAGCTGGGTGGTGAAGGCCTTGGTCGAGGCCACGCCGATCTCGGCACCGGCACGGGTGTAGCAGACCAGTTCGCTGGCTCGCGGAATCGCGCTTTCCGGCACGTTGCAGATCGACAGCGTGTGCTTGTGACCCAGCGACTTGGCGTACTTCAGCGCTTCCATCGTGTCCAGCGTTTCGCCGGACTGGGAGATGGTGACGATCAGGTGCTTGGGATTGGCATAGGCGGCGCGGTAGCGGTATTCGCTGGCGATTTCCACGCTGCACGGCAGCCCGGCGATCGCTTCGATCCAATAACGTGCGGTCAGGCCAGCGTAGTAGCTGGTGCCGCAGGCCAGGATCTGCACGCCTTCGATATCCTTGAACACCGCTTCGGCGTTCTGGCCGAACAGGGTTGCAGGGAACCCGCCGGCATCAATTGCAGCCTCGACGGTGTCAGCCAGCGCACGCGGTTGCTCGTGGATTTCCTTCTGCATGAAGTGGCGGTACGGGCCCAGCTCCAGCGAAGCCAGCGACACATCCGACATGCGCTGTTCGCGTTGCGCCGGTGCATTGCTGGCATCGAATACACGCACGCCCTGGCGGGTCAGCTCGGCGGTGTCGCCTTCTTCCAGGAACATCACCCGGCGGGTGGCCTGCAGGATGGCCGATACGTCCGAGGCGACGAAATTCTCGCCATCGCCAAGGCCGATCAGCAGCGGGCAGCCCATCCGTGCCACCACCATGCGCTCGGGCTCGTTCTTACTGATCACCGCCAACGCGTAGGCACCGGTCAATTCCTTGACCGTGCGCTGCAGCGCGCTGAGCAGATCGTCTTGGTCAGCCTTGAGGTGATGGTGGATCAGGTGGGCAATGACCTCGGTATCGGTCTGCGACTCGAACACATAACCCAGCGCCAGCAGCTTCTCGCGCTGCTCTTCGTGATTCTCGATGATGCCGTTATGCACCAACGCCACGCCCTGGCTGATATGTGGATGGGCATTGGACTCGGTGACGCCACCGTGAGTGGCCCAGCGGGTATGGCCGATACCCATCACCGAATGGAACTGCTCGGCGATGGCCGCGCCTTCCATTTCAGCAACACGACCAGTGCGACGCACGCGCCGAATGTGCTCTGCATCGAGCACCGCTATTCCAGAAGAATCGTAGCCGCGGTATTCCAGCCGCTTGAGTCCTTCAATCAGTACCGGAACCACATCGCGATCAGCGATCGCTCCCACAATGCCGCACATAGCCTATCCATTGGTGATTACGAACGGACATTCTAAGCCAGCTGGATCAGACAACCAGCGGACATGCCGGGACATCGGCCTGCGGACACTGTCCGCACGAGCGTCCGCGGACACCCGGACACTCACATCCCTGAATGCTTTTCAAACAAATTCAATTACTTGGAGTTGGCACGCGATCTGCTTGATGGATAACAAACCCAGCAGCGAAGCCGACGATGATCCGCGACACCTCCGCCCAGGACCAGGTAAGTACCCAGCGCCCGCAACCCGTGTGGCGGCGTTACATGTGGCCTGCAGTGATCACCGCAGTGGTGGTGGCAGGCATCGGTTACGTCGTCAGCAACTGGCTGGGCGCCAGCCGCTCCTTCGACGGTGACCGCCTGCGCATTGCCGAGGTCAAGCGCGGCGACCTGGTCCGCGACATCGCTGCCGACGGCCGCGTCATCGCCGCCAACAGCCCCGTGCTGTATGCCATCTCCGCCGGCACCGTGACCCTGAAGGTGGTCGCTGGTGACGTGGTCAAGCAGGGCCAGGAGCTGGCGGTTATCGACAGCCCCGAACTGCGCAGCAAGCTGGCCCAGGAACAGGCAACCCTGGCCGGCCTGGAGGCCGAAGCCAGCCGCGCCGCGCTGGATGCCACCCTGGCCCGCGCCACCGGCGCCAAGCTGTCCGACCAGGCCGGCCTGGTGCGCACCGCTGCCGAGCGCGACCTGCAACGCTACCAGCGCGGCTTCGATGGCGGCGCGGTACCGCAGGTCGACCTGGCCAAGGCCCAGGACGAACTGAAGAAAGCCCAGATCGAGCTGCAGCACGCCCAGCAGGACGCCAGCCTGCAAAGCCAGGGTGCAAGCCTGGATGCCCGCAACAAGCGCTTGATGGCGGATCGTCAGGAAGCGGTGGTGGCTGAAGTGAAGCGTCAGGTCGACGCACTGACCCTGCGCGCTCCCTTCGATGGCCAGGTTGGCCAGGTGCAGGCCACCCAGCACACCCAGGTGGCCGCCAACGCCCCGATCCTGGGCGTGGTCGATCTGTCGCGCTTCGAGATCGAAATCAAGGTGCCGGAGAGCTTCGCCCGTGACCTGGCCATCGGCATGCCGGCGCAGCTGACCAGCGGCTCCGGCCAGCCATTCCCCGGCGAGATCGCCGCGGTGTCGCCGGAAGTGGTCAACGGCGAAGTCGTCGCCCGCCTGCGCTTCTCCGACAAGCAGCCGCCGGGCCTGCGCCAGAGCCAGCGCATGAGCGCACGCATCCTGCTGGACACCCGCAACAACGTGCTCAAGGTCGAGCGCGGCCCGTTCGTCGAGCAGTCCGGTGGTCGCTACGCCTATGTCGTCAGCGGCGGCACCGCGGTGCGTCGTCCGATCCAGACCGGCGTCAGCAGCCTGGGCGAAGTCGAGATCGTCTCCGGCCTGCAGCCGGGCGAAAAGATCGTTGTCTCCGGCGCGGATCTGTTCGGTGACATCGAACGCGTGTCGATCAATTGATAGGGGCCGGGAATGGGGATTCGGGAATCGTGATGGGAAACAGCTGCAGGCGTCCGGGTTGTCGTGAGCCCTGTCGTCCACGCTGCCACCCTCGAATTCCCGCCCCCATCTCCGGACCTGGCTACACCCATTCAAACGCAATCCCTGCACCCCGCTCCCGCTCCACCTTCCACATTCCCCGTCGCTGAAAGGAATACCCATGCTCCATATGCAATCCGTCTCCAAGGTCTTTCGTACCGAGCAGGTCGAAACCCATGCGCTGCGCTCGCTGGACCTGCATGTGCGCGAAGGCGAATTCGTCGCGGTCACCGGCCCCTCGGGCTCGGGCAAGACCACCTTCCTCAACATCGCCGGCCTGCTGGAAACCTTCACCAGCGGCCAGTACCTGCTTGATGGCCAGGACGTCAGCCACCTCGGCGACGACGCCCGCTCGCGCCTGCGCAACCAGAAGATCGGCTTCATCTTCCAGGGCTTCAACCTGATCCCCGACCTCAACCTGTTCGACAACGTCGATGTGCCGCTGCGCTACCGCGGCATGCCCTCGGCCGAGCGCAAGCAGCGCATCGAGAAGGCATTGACCGACGTCGGCCTGGGCTCGCGCATGAAGCACTATCCGGCTGAACTGTCCGGCGGCCAGCAGCAGCGCGCGGCAATCGCCCGCGCCCTGGCTGGCAGCCCGCGCCTGCTGCTGGCAGACGAACCGACCGGCAACCTGGATACGCAGATGGCACGTGGCGTCATGGAGCTGCTGGAAGAGATCAACAGCCAGGGCACCACCATCGTCATGGTCACCCATGATCCGGAACTGGCTGCACGCGCCCAGCGCAACGTGCACATCGTCGATGGCCAGGCCACCGACCTGATCCGCGAGCCGGTGCTGGCACACGCCGCCCGCATCGCCGCCGTTGCCGACAACCAGGGCTGATCCCGCGCATGTCGCTGTTCGCCTACCACCTCCGCCAAGGCCTGCGCAGCCTGCGCCGCACCCCCGTGCTGACCGCACTGATGGTGCTGTCGATTGCGATGGGCATTGGCGCGTCGATGACCACACTGACGGTGAAGCACCTGCTCTCGGGCGATCCTCTGCCCGGGCGCAGTGGGCAGATCTATTACCCGCAGGTGGATGCATCGACGCGCGGCGAGCGGGCGCGGCGCGAGCCATTGGACATGCTCGACTACACCTCGGCGACGGACCTGTGGCGTGACGGTCCAGCCGATCGCAAGGCTTTGGTGGTGGACAGCCCCGTCAAGTTATCCGCTCCCGGTAGCCAAGAGCCGGCGATGATGACCACGTTGCTGTCCACCACCGCCGATTTCTTCCCGATGTTCCAGGTGCCGATGGCCTACGGCGCCGGTTGGTCGGCCGAGGATGACCAGCGCCGCGCCCGCGTGGCGGTGATCTCCTCGGAGTTGAACCAGCGCCTGTTCGACGGCAAGGACAGCACCGGCAAGATGCTGCGCATCCGCGACAGCGAGGTACGCATCATCGGCGTGCTCGCGCCGTGGCGCCCATCGCCCCTGTTCTACACCGTGGCTGGCGGCCGCTTCGCGCAGGGCGACACCGCCGACTATTACCGGCAGGTTGAAGACGTGATGGTGCCGTTCTTCACCGGCCTGCAGATCAACGCCGGCAACTTCCGCCAGTTCACCTGCAACAAGTTGCCCGAGAAACCCGGCTATCTGGAAAACACCGATTGCGTGTGGCTGCAGCTATGGGTGCAGCTGGACAGTGCAGCAAAGGTTGCGGCCTACCAGCAACACCTGCAGGGCTATGTGCAGCAGCAACAGCAGCTGGGCCGGATCAGCCAGCCCGAGCTGACGCGCCTGCGCAGCCTGATGGAGTGGATGGACTACAACGGCGTGGTGCCGCGTGACGTCAAGCTGCAGGCGTGGATGGCACTGGCCTTCCTGGTGATCTGCCTGTTCAACACCATCGGCCTGCTGCTGGCCAAGTTCCTGCGTCGCACCGGCGAGATCGGTGTGCTGCGCGCCCTCGGTGCAACCCGTGCGATGGTGTTCCAGCAGTGCCTGATCGAGGCGGCGCTGATTGGCGTTGGCGGTGCGGTACTGGGACTGCTGTTCACCCTGGTCGGCTTGTGGAGCATCCGCCAGCAACCACTGGCCTATGCCGACATGGTGCAGCTGGACATGAGCATGCTTGGCCTCACGTTCGCCACCGCGGTGGTCACCACCGTCCTCGCTGGACTGCTGCCGGCGCTGCGCGCCGCCCGCATCGATCCGGCCCTGCAGATCAAGGCGCTGTAAGCGATGACCCTGGACATCAAACCCATCATCAGCACGTTGTCGCGGCACCGCATCGCCGCCAGCCTGATCGTGCTGGAAATCGCACTGGCCTGCGCCGTGCTGTGCAATGCCCTGTTCCTTGCCGCATCGCGGATGGAGCTGATCGGCATGAACAGCGGCGTCGACGAGGCCTCCATCGCGACACTCAGCCTGCTCGACTGTGACGCCTGCAAAGAGGTGGACGTGAACAGCCGCTGGTTGCAGCAGCTTCGTGGCCAGGCCGGCGTGCAGGCGGTAGGCGTCCTCAATGCCGTGCCGTTCGGCCAGCGCGCCGGCACCGCCGGCGTCTCGCTGGATCCGGAAGGCAAGCACCATGGTGGCGTGCCGCATTTCTACACGATGGACGCAGGTGCCATCGATGCCTTGCAGTTGAAGCCGGTGCAGGGCCGCATGTTCAGCGACGCCGACTACCAGCCGGTGGAGAACTTCCTGCCGACGCACGCCCAGGTCTGGATCACCCAGGCGTTTGCCAAACATCTGTGGCCGGGCCAGGACCCGCTGGGCAAGCAGCTGTGGATGGGCGACTACCAGCTCACCGTGGCCGGCGTGCTGGCGCACTTCTCGCGCCCGGACCCGGGCCGCAGCGAGAATGGACTGGCCGGCATGGAGTGGTCGGTGATCGTACCGGTGACCACCGATGCGCAGGCCGGCACCTATGTGATCCGCGCCAACCCGCGTGACCTGCAACGCATCGTCAGCGACGCCGTCGCCGCCGCGCCCAAGGTCACGCCGGAGGCAATCATCTCCGCCGACTACAGCAAGACACTGCAGCAGCTGCGCGAGGTCTACTTCCAGCAGGACCGCAGCATGACCCGCCTGTTGCTGGGCATCTGCCTGGTGATGCTGCTGGTCACCGCGCTGGGCATCATCGGCCTGGCCAGCTTCTGGGTGCAGCAACGCACCAAGCAGATCGGCGTGCGCCGCGCATTGGGTGCGACCCGCCGCCAGATCATCAGCTACTTCCAGACCGAGAACCTGCTGCTGACCAGCGCCGGCATCGTGCTCGGCATGCTGCTGGCCTACACCGGCAACCAGTTGTTGATGCATTACTTCGAAATCCCCCGGCTGCCGCTGTATTACCTGCCGCTGGGTGCCGTACTGCTGTGCTTGCTGGGCCAGGCCGCCGTCATCGGCCCTGCCCTGCGCGCCGCTTCCATCCCGCCCATCGTCGCCACCCGCAGCGCCTGAGCTGCCAAGGATCGTCCATGTTCAGTTATTACTTCAAACTTGCGCTGCGCAGCTTCGGCCGCAACAAGATCCTGACCGCACTGATGGTGTTGGCCATCGCGCTCGGCATCGGTGCGGCGATGACCACCTTGACGGTGTTCAAGGTGCTCTCCGGCGACCCGATCCCGCACAAGAGCGATCGCCTGTTCTATGTGCAGCTGGATCCCTACACCAAGGAAGGCTACAAGCCCGGCGAAGAGCCCGAGATGCAGATGACGCGCTTCGACTCCGAAGAACTGCTGCGGCAGAAGAAGGCGCCGCGCCAGGCAATGATGACCGGCGGCGGCGGCATCGTCGATCCGCGCATCGACGCACTCAAGCCCTTCAGCATCAGCATGCGTTACACCTCGGCCGACTTCTTCCCGATGTTCGATACGCCGTTCGCGTTCGGCCAGGGCTGGAGCAGCGACGAGGACCAGGGCCGCAGCCGCGTCGCGGTGATCAGCGACACCCTCAATGACAAGTTGTTCAAGGGCGAAAACAGCGTCGGCAAGGAAGTACTGGTCGAAGGCAATGCCATGCGCATCGTAGGCGTGCTCAAGGAGTGGAAGCCTGCTCCCAAGTTCTACGACCTGTACTCGGGCAAGTTCGACTCCGAGGAGGATGTCTACCTGCCCTTCAGCACCGCACTGGAACTCAAGCTGGGCCGCAATGGCAGCATGAACTGCTTCGGCCGCGAGCTGGTCAATGACGCCACCGCACTGAACGTGCCGTGCTCGTGGATCCAGTACTGGGTCGAGCTGAACTCGCCCGGCGATGCCAAGGACTTCAAGGCCTACCTGGACAACTACTCCGAGCAGCAGCGCGCTGCCGGCCGCTTCGAGCGCCCGGCCAACACCCGCCTGCGTGATGTCATGGACCTGATGGAATACCGCAATGCGGTGCCGGGCGACGTGCGCCTGCAGATGTGGCTGGCCTTCGGCTTCCTGCTGGTCTGCCTGGTCAATACCGTTGGCCTGCTGCTGGCCAAGTTCCTGCGTCGCAGCGGTGAGATCGGCGTGCGCCGTGCACTGGGCGCCAGCCGCGCCGAAATCTTCAAGCAGTGCCTGATCGAGGCCGGCACGATTGGCCTGGCCGGCGGCCTGCTCGGACTGGTATTCGCCTTGTTTGGCCTGTGGGCGGTACGCCAGCGGCCGGCCGAGTACGCCTCGCTCGCCCACCTGGATGGCTCGATGCTGCTGGTCACCTTCGCCCTGGCGGTGCTGGCCAGCATGCTCGCCGGCATCCTGCCTGCCTGGCGCGCCATGCAGGTAACCCCGGCATTGCAGCTCAAGAGCCAGTAACGCCATTACCCCCTCCCTTGCGCAACGCGCAGGGGAGCGCCGGGGAGGGGTGCTTTGGCAGTTGCCCTCGCCTCTCCCAACCAAACCCCATTCCCAGCTCCACGCTTCCCCGGAGAAACCTCATGGAAATCCGCCCCATCCTCTCCACGCTGTCGCGGCACAAGACAGCCGCCGCACTGATCGTGCTGGAGATCGCGCTGAGCTGCGCCATCATCTGCAACGCATTGTTCATCGTGTCGCAGCGCATCGACGCCATGCAGCTGGCAAGTGGCATCGATGACAACCACCTGATCGAAATCGGCCTGAGCGGCATTGGTGAGCAGGTTGATGCCGACGCCCGCACTGCCGAGGACATCGCCTCGCTGCGCGGCATCCCCGGCGTCGAGAGCGTGGCCATCGTCAACCAGCTGCCGTTCCAGGGCGGCTCCTGGAACACCTCGCTGGCAGCCACCGCGGAGCCCGAAGCGCAGTCGATCAATGGCGCCCAGTACATGGTCGGCGAGAACGCGCTCAAGACCCTGGGAGTCAAGCTGGTCGCCGGCCGCGATTTCAATGCCGATGAATACCAGAGCAGCGATGTACTGGAGAAGGTGGAAGACCTGGGCAAGCTGAAAGCACCGGCCATCCTCACCGAAGCCATGGCCAAGCAGTTCTTCCCGGACGGCAATGCGGTGGGCAAGACCCTGTACATGGCGAACATCCCGGTGACCGTGGTGGGCGTGGCGCAGACCCTGCTGCGGCCGAACATGCAGAACAACAACCGCACGTATTCGATCATCTTCCCGATCCGCATGAACTTCTCCAATGGCGGCCGCTACATCCTGCGCGTCACCGAGCAGGGACGCCGTGATGAGGTGTTGAAGCAGGCATTGGCGACGCTGGACAAGAACGATCCCAACCGCCTGGTCTGGACCAAGCAGACCGTTGAGGAGAAGCGTGCCAAGAACTTCGCCAATGACCGCGACATGATTGGCCTGCTGCTGATCGTCAGTGGCCTGCTGTTGCTGGTGACCGCGCTGGGCATCATCGGCCTGGCCAGCTTCTGGGTGCAGCAGCGCACCAAGCAGATCGGTATCCGTCGTGCGCTGGGTGCCACCCGCGCGCAGATCCTGCGCTACTTCCAGACCGAGAACTTCCTGCTGGCCGGTATCGGCATCGTGGTCGGCATGTTGCTGGCCTACCTGCTCAACCAGTGGCTGATGGGTCGCTACGAGCTGCCGCGCCTGCCGCTGCTGTACCTGCCGGTGGGCGCGGTACTGCTGTGGCTGTTGGGCCAGATCGCAGTGTTCGGCCCGGCCCGCAAGGCAGCATCGATTCCACCGGCAGTAGCCACACGCAGCACCTGATACGTCAGTTCAAGGACGGAACATGTTCGGTTATTACCTGCAATTGGCGTGGCGCGGCTTCGGCCGCAACAAGGTGCTGACCACCTTGATGGTGCTGACCATCGCGGTCGGCATCGGCGCGACCATGACCACCCTTGGCCTGTACTTCGTCTTGTCAGGGGATCCGATTCCACGCAAGAGCCAGCAGCTGTTCTACCCGCAGCTGGAACCGCGCAGCCTGGGCAAGGACGCCACGCTGGAATCGGACCCGCTGGAGCAGATGACCCGCTATGACGCCGAGGAGTTGTTGCGGCAGAAGCGCGCTGACCGCCAGGCGGTGATGACGGCCGGCTCGGTGACGGTGATGCCCGCAGGCAACACCGCACAGCCGTTCCGGGCGATGGCGCGCTACACCTCGGCGGATTTTTTCCAGATGTTCGAGGTGCCACTGGCAGCAGGCAACGCATGGAGTGCGGCCGAGGATGACAGCCGTGCGCTGGTGGCGGTCATTGACCGCAAGCTGGCGCAGCGGCTGTACGGCAGCGAGGACGTGATCGGCAAGGAGCTGCGCCTGCCACAGGGCGTGTTCCGCGTGGTTGGGTTGCTTGGCAACTGGAAGCCCACGCCGCGCTTCTGCGACCTGACCAGCCAGCGTTATGGCGGCAACGAACAGGTGCTGCTGCCGTTCTCCACCTCGCGCACCCTGAGGCTCGATACCCAGGGCAACATGAACTGCTGGGGCAGCAGCGATGACGGCGAAGGCAACCGCGGCCTCACCGCGCCCTGTGCCTGGCTGCAGTACTGGGTGGAACTGGACACACCGGAGAAGGCACGCGATTACCTGAAGTACCTGGCCGACTATTCCGATACCCAGCGTGCCAGCGGCCGCTTCGAACGCCCTACCAATGTGCGCCTGCATGATGTGATGGGATGGCTGGACTTCAACCGCATCGTGCCCAACGACGTGCGCCTGCAGATGTGGCTGGCCTTCGGCTTCCTGCTGGTCTGCCTGATCAACACGGTCAGCCTGCTGCTGGCCAAGTTCCTGCGCCGCAGCGGCGAGATCGGCGTACGCCGATCGCTGGGCGCTTCACGCGCGGACATCTTCAAACAATGCCTGACCGAAGCCGGTTTCATCGGCCTGGCCGGCGGCGTACTGGGGCTGGGTTTTGCGGCGATCGGTCTGTGGCTGATCCGCCAGCAACCGGACGAGTACGCAAAGCTGGCGCAGATGGATGTCACCACCCTGTGGATGACCTTCGTGCTGGCAGTTGGCGTGAGCCTGGTCGCCGGCCTCCTGCCGGCTTGGCGGGCCATGCAGATTCCTCCCGCACTACAGCTCAAGAGCCAATGACGCGGTGGCATTGAATCCACCCCGTCAACAACGGCAGCTTCCGCCGCCACGGAGAACCCCCTTGGACATCCGCCCCACCCTGTCGATGCTGGCCCGCCAGAAGATTGCCGCACTGCTGGTCGTGTTCGAGATCGCGATCAGCTGCGCCATCATCTGCAACGCGGTCTTCATCATCAGCAACCGCGTTGCACAGATACAGCTGAAAAGCGGCGTGGCCGAGGACGAGCTGGTCTACCTGGCCACCAGCAGCCTGCTGCCGGACGTCAACTACGATGCGCTGCGCAAGCAGGACCTGGCCGCGCTTGCCGCCGTCCCCGGCGTAAAGGCAGTCAGCAGCATCAACCAGATTCCGTATGGCAGCAACGTCTGGGGCTCGGGCATACGCCTGCAGCCGAACCAGACACGCCCGACGGTACATGCCACCAATTACATGGACGACGGCCAGTTGCTGCCGACCTTTGGCCTGCAACTGCGCGAGGGCCGCAGCTTCAAGCCCGACGAGTACCTGGAGAACAGCGCTTTTGCAGGTGGCGATGCCGACCCTGTCATACCCAGCGTGCTGTTGAGCCACTCGCTGGCCAGGTCCCTGTTCCCGGATGGCAACGCGGTGGGCAGCAACATCTATGTCTGGGGCAGCAAGCCGACCCAGGTCGTGGGCGTGATCGATGACCTGCTGGCACCCGGCGAAGCTGGCGAGTTCAGCAGCCGCTTCGACAGCATGGTGTTCCCGGTTCGGGTCTCCAACGGTGCCTATGCGCTGCGTACCAGCCCCGAGCAGCGCGAGGCCGTGCTGAAGGCCGCCATCGCCGCGTTGAACAAGGCCGACCCCAACCGCATCATCGAGGAACAGGGCACCGTGTCACGCATGCGTGACGCCTTCCAGCACCGTGATCGCTCGGTGATCTGGCTGTTGCTTGCGGTCTGCATCGCGCTGCTGGCGGTAACCGCCTTCGGCATCGTCGGCCTTGCCAGCTTCTGGGTGCAGCAACGCACGCGCCAGATCGGCATCCGCCGCGCCCTGGGTGCAACCCGCAAGCACATCCTGCGCAATTTCCAGCTCGAGAACCTGCTGCTGAGCAGTGCCGGCATCATCGTTGGGCTGATCCTGGCCTATGCGCTGAACATGTTCCTGATGAGCCGGTACGAACTGCCACGCCTGCCGCTGATGTATCTGCCGGTGGCAGCGGTGCTGTTGCTGCTGCTGGGGCAGATCGCCGTGCTTGGGCCCGCGCGTCGTGCAGCGTCCGTGCCACCGGCGGTCGCCACACGCGCCGCCTGATCCTCTTCCACTGTTTCCCGGAGTCGCCCGATGAAAACCACGCTGACCTACCTGCTGCTGATGCTGTGCTCGCTGCCGATGGTCCCCGCGCACGCCGCTGACGCCGACAATGCCAGCCTGCACGACACCATCGCCGCACTCGACCACGGCATGTTCGACAGCTTCAACCACTGCAGCGATCCAGCCCAGTTCGAGAAGCATGCGGGCTATTTCGATGCCGCGGTGGAGTTCTACCACGACAATGGCGGTGTCACCTGGAGCCGCGATGCCATGCTGGCGAACACCCGCAAGCATGCCTGCGGCAACTACACCCGGCAGTTGCTACCCGGCACGCTGGAGGTATTCCCGATCAAGGACTTCGGCGCCATCGAACAAGGCCAGCACCAATTCTGCGATCTGAAGGGCGAACACTGTGATGGCGTGGCCGACTTCGTCATCATCTGGCGCCTGCGTGATGGTCAGTGGCAGGCAACGCGGGTGCTGAGCTACGGGCACCGCGCCGCGACTCCATGATCCAGAGACTGGATGCAGGGCAGCACCGCCCCCAAAAGGGCGGCACTACAAGCGGCTCACCGTGTGGCGTGGCCGGGCTTCGATATGGCACTGTCACACGTCCCAGCCAACACATTCGGCAACGTGTAATGTGCTGACTTCAGCGCCAGCACCGCGTCCCCTTATCTTCTTCTGCGACAACCGATGCCACAGATCCTGATCATCGACGACAACACCGCCGTGGCCACCGCGCTGGACGTGCTGTTCTCCCTGCACGACATCGACACCCGTCACGCCACCTCGCCCGAGCAGGGCTTGGCGATGCTGGCCGAACATGAATTCGATCTGGTCCTGCAGGACATGAACTTCACCGCCGACACCACCTCCGGCGAGGAAGGCCAGGATCTTTTCCGGCGCATCCGCCAGGCGCATCCGGACCTGCCGGTGATCCTGCTGACCGCCTGGACGCACCTGGACAGCGCGGTGGAACTGGTCAAGGCCGGTGCCTCCGACTACCTGGCCAAGCCCTGGGATGACGGCCGCCTGCTGACCACGGTCAACAACCTGCTGGAACTGGCCGAGGCGCGCCGTGAGCTGGCCCGCCGCCGTGCCCGCGAGCAGCGCCAGCAACAGGCCCTGCATGACCGCTACGATCTGCGCGGGCTGGTATTCGCCGACCCGTCCAGCGAGCGCATCATCGCCCTCGCCTGCCAGGTCGCGCGCTCGGAACTGCCGGTGCTGATCACCGGCCCCAACGGCGCCGGCAAGGAAAAGATCGCCGAAATCATCCAGGCCAACTCGGCGCACAAGAAAGGTCCTTTCGTCGCGCTGAACTGCGGCGCCATTCCCTCCGAACTGATCGAAGCCGAACTGTTCGGTACCGAGGCCGGCGCTTACACCGGTGCCAACAAGGCCCGCGAAGGCAAGTTCGAGGCGGCCGATGGCGGCACCTTGTTCCTGGACGAAATCGGCAACCTGTCGCTGACCGGGCAGATGAAACTGCTGCGCGTACTGGAAACCGGGCGCTTCGAGCGGCTGGGCTCCAACCGCGAGCGGCAGGTGAAGGTGCGCGTGGTCAGCGCCACCAATGCCGACCTGCCGGCAATGATCCGTGCGGGCAGCTTCCGCGAAGATCTGTATTACCGGCTCAATACCGTCGAGCTCAGCCTGCCGCCGCTGGCCGAACGGCGCGAGGACATCCTGCCGCTGGCGCAGTACTTCCTTGCCGATGGCAAACCGCTGTCGGCACCGGCCTTGCAGGCGCTGCAACGCCACAACTGGCCCGGCAACGTGCGCGAGCTGCGCAATGTGATCCAGCGCGCCGCCCTGCTCGCGCAGGGCCCGCGTATCGAAGTCGCCGACCTGAACCTGCCACGCGCGCCCGCACGCCCCACCGCACCGGCAGACGAACCCGACCGCGAGCACATTGTCAGCGCCCTGGAACGCGCTGGTGGCGTCATCGCCCAGGCCGCCGCCGAGCTGGGTTTGAGCCGGCAGGCACTGTACCGCCGCATGGACCGCCACGGCATTCCGCGCGAATGAGCAGCCATCAGTGAAAACGCGCTCCTTCACCTTCACCCTGTTCCTGCGCCTGCTGCCGGTGCTGGCACTTGCTGCGGCCTTGCCATGGTTCCTGGCCTACTGGATGGACCGCGGCTGGGTGGTGGTATGCGTTTCCACCGTGTTCCTGCTGGCTGCGATGTGGTGGGCGTTGAGCCGCGCCACCTCGCCGATCCGTTCGCTGCTGCGGGCACTGGCCGGCACCACCAGCAGCTACCGCGACGGCGAGTTCAACTTCGGCGTGCATTGGCGCGGTCACGATGAGTTCGCACAGCTGGTGCAGGCGCATGCCGAACTGGGCGATGTACTGCGCGAACAACGGCAATCGCTGGTGCAGCGTGAGCTGCTGCTCGACACCATGGTGCAGAACACCCCGGTGGCGATGTTGCTGCTTACCGATGGTGGCGATGGCGTACAGCGTGTGACCTTCTCCAACACCGCTGCGCGCAAGCTGTTGCATGGTGGCTGGAAGCTTGAAGGTCAGCGCATGCACGAGTTGCTGGAGAACATGCCGATCGAACTGCGCAACGCCATCGCCCGCGGCGGCGACAGCCTGTTCGCCGTGCGTGACCCGGATGCGGCCGAAGACGATGATGACGACGAGCAGATCTACCACCTGTCGCGTCGTGCCTTCCATTTGAATGGCCGCCCGCATGAGTTGCTGCTGCTGCGCCTGCTCACCGCCGAGTTGCGCCGTCAGGAAGTACAGACCTGGAAGAAGGTGATCCGCGTGATCAGCCACGAGCTCAACAACTCCCTGGCACCGATTGCTTCGCTGGCGCATTCCGGCGCCGAACTGGTACGACGCGGCCGCCATGATCGCCTTGAAGATATCTTCGGCACGGTGGAAGAACGCGCCCGTCATCTGGAGGGTTTCATCCGCGGCTATGCTCGCTTCGCCAAGCTGCCGCAGCCGCAGCTGCAGACCGTTGCCTGGAGCCAGTTCCTGCACGGCCTGCAGCAGCAGATCAGCTTCCGCATGGCGCCGATGGTCGACGAGCAGTACAGCCGCCTGGATCAATCGCAGTTTTCGCAGGCCCTGCTGAACCTGCTGAAGAATGCGCACGAAGCCGGTGCTGACAATGGCGCACCCGATGATTCGGTGGAAGTGCGTATCGCGCGCCTGCCCAACTGGCTGCGCATCGAGGTATTGGATCGCGGCACCGGCATGAACGAAGCGGTACTGCAGAACGCATTGATGCCGTTCTATTCAACCAAGCGCAATGGCACCGGGCTTGGCCTGGCCTTGACCCGCGAGATCATCGAGGCACATGGCGGTCGCATCTCCCTGCAGAACCGCAAGGACGGCGGCCTGTGCGTGGCGATCCTGTTGCCACACGACTAAGCGGGCGTAGCCATGGTTGTGGGAGCGGCGTCAGCCGCGAAGCTGATACCGCATCAGCACCCGCACCACCGGTTATCTGAAACTGTCCTGGCTTCGCGGCTCACGCCGCTCCTGCAAATCGGTGGGGCCACGGGGAAAGCCTTGCCGAGCATGCCTCGGCACTACGCCCCCTCCCTTTTGCGCAGCAAAGGGGAGGGTTGGGGAGGGGTTGGCGTTACCGCCTTTGATGTTGCACCGGCTTCGCGGCTTACGCCGCTCCCACAAGAAGCGTTTTGCGGCTACGACAAGATTTGCTGCATCGCCAACCGCAACTCCATTGGAAAGCCAGCTGCTGCCTCGGCCGCCATTACTTCGCGCATATCTGCACTCCAGTCCTGCGACGGCCATTCGCGAAAACCCTCGCTGGCATAAAAGGGTGCATTCCAGGCCACATCGCTCAAGGTGGTAAGCACCATCCGGTGATATCCGGACGCCCTCGCCTGCTGCAATGCATGCCGCAGCAAGGCCCGGCCCAGGCCTTTGCGGCCATGCGTCGGTGCAACGTCCATCTGCTGGATATGGAAGTCAGCACCAAGCACACCTGCCATCAGATAGCCGGCCAGTTGCTGTTCACTGACGATGACCCACAACATTCCACGCTGCCAAGCCTGTTCGAACAACGCTGGCTCGGTTGGGCTCGCTGCAAACACCTTCGCAGCAGGATGCCCTCGCAGGCGTTCACCCGCCTGCGCTTCTATCCGCGGCAGCAGCGCGAGCTCATCGCGCTGCGCCAACCTGGGCTCAGGACTTTTTGACAGGGCGTGTCCAGCCTTCAAGCGTCTGCTGGCGTGTGCGTGCCAGCGTCAGTTTGCCTTCCGGTGCATTGCGGGTAATCACCGAGCCGGCACCAATCGTGGCACCGTCCTCGATCGTCACCGGCGCGACCAGCGAGCTGTTGGAGCCCACGAAGACCTTGTCGCCAATCGTGGTCTGGAACTTGTTCACGCCATCGTAGTTGCAGGTGATGGTGCCAGCGCCGATGTTGGTGCCGCTGCCAATAACCGCATCACCCAGATAGGTGAGGTGATTGGCCTTGCTGCCTTTGCCCAGCGTGACCTTCTTGGTCTCCACGAAGTTGCCCACGTGCACGCCATCGGCCAGCACCGTGCCCGGGCGCAGGCGTGCGAACGGTCCAATCTGGGCCGCGCCTTCACTGATCACGCCTTCCAGGTCACAGTGCGGGCGCACCTCCGTGCCAGCACCGAGCTTGACGTCCTTGAGCCGCACGAAGGCACCGATGCTGACGCCATCGCCCAGCTCGACCTCGCCTTCCAGAATGACGTTGGCATCGATCTGCACATCGCGCCCGACCTTGACCGTGCCACGCTGGTCAAAGCGCGACGGGTCCAGCAGACGCGCACCCTGCTCGCACAACGCCTTGGCTGCACGCAGCTGCCATGCCCGTTCCAGCTGCGAGAGCTGCCAGGGATCGTTCGCACCTTCGGCCTCCTGGGCATCGGCTACCAGCACCAGCTCGGCCGGCGCATATTCGTTGGCTGCCGAGGCGAACACGTCGGTCAGGTAGTACTCGCCCTGCGCGTTGCTGTTGGACAGGCTAGAGAGCCAGCGACGCAGCGCGGTGGACTCGGCAGTGATGATGCCGGTGTTTACCGTGCGGATACGCTTCTGTTCGTCGCTGGCATCCTTCTGCTCGACGATGGCTGCGACCTTGCCCTCGGCATCACGGACGATACGCCCGTAACCATTGGGGTCATCCAGCTCGGCCACCAGCACTGCCAAGCGCGGGCCGTTGTTCAACAGTGCGCTCAAGGTCTGCGCGCGCATCAGTGGCACATCGCCGTACAGCACCAGCACCTGCGCGGTATCGGGCACATTGGGCATGGCCTGTTGCACCGCATGGCCGGTGCCCAGTTGCTGACGCTGTTCGGCCCACAGCAGGTCCTGCTGATCGGCGAAGGCCGCACGCACGGCTTCGCCACCATGGCCGTAGACCACGTGAATACCGGCTGGCTGCAGTTCGCGGGCAGCAGCAATCACGTGGGCCAACATCGGCTGCCCGGCGATGGGTTGTAGCACCTTGGGCAACAGCGATTTCATGCGTTTGCCGGCGCCGGCGGCGAGGATGATGACGTGCAGCGGCTGGGACATGCGTGGAACTTCCTTCGAGAGTCTCTGGATTCTAAGCGCAAGGGGCGAGCATTGCAGGCTATTCGCCAGAGCCCACCACAGCCATGAGCCTATTCCGCCAAGGCACCCAGTTCATCATCGGCCTGGCGCAGTTGGCGTTGGACTGGGGGTATTTGTTGCCGTGACGGCGCTTGGCATACCCGTCGCGCCCAGCAACCTGGTGGGGCGGATCAGTGGCGCGTTGTTTGGCTTCTGGCTCAACGGCCGTTACACGTTTGCAATCCAAGGCGAACAGCGTCATGGCTGGAAACGCTTTGCGCGCTTCTGGGTGTTTTGGCTGCTGATGACCGTGATCAGTACCGGACTGATCGACTGGGTCGCGCAATCGCTTGGCCTGCAGTATGCGTGGCTGGCCAAGCCGGTGGTCGAGCTGGGGCTGGCGGTGGTGACCTTCTTCGCGCTACGCCATGTGGTCTATCGCTGAACAGGCTGCTGTAGTGCCGAGCCATGCTCGGCAGGGGCTTTAGTGGTAATGCCCTTGCGAGCATGGCTCGGC
>NZ_JBRREC010000038.1:0-41155 GCF_056760015.1 Stenotrophomonas sp. STEN029
GGGGCACTACCGGCAAAGCCTCTGCCGAGCATGGCTCGGCACTGTGAGGAGTTCGCTTGGAAAGCCCCCAGCCGAGCATGGCTCGGCACTACAGCTTGGGGTTCGCTTGGAACACCCCCTGCCGAGCATGGCTCGGCACTACAGGTGGAGCGGCGCGCTGCTACTCTTGGGGCGACATCCCGGGAACAGGTAGCAACATGGATCGACGTCGTTTCATTGGCGGTACGGCATTGGCGGCGGCCTTGCCGCTGATCGGCATGCAGGGCGCATTGGCGGTCGCGCGCGGGCAGCTGCTGGCGGCCGGGCTCAACAAGGGCGACACGGTGGGGCTGGTCAGCCCGTCCTCGGCCAGCAGCGAGCGGCTCAGCCTGCAGTTGGCGCGCGAGGCGATGGAAGCGCTGGGCTTTGTGGTCAAGACCGGGGCGCATTACGCCGCGCGCCATGGCCACCTGGCCGGCACCGATGCCGAACGCGCCGGCGATCTCAACGCCATGTTCGGCGACAAGCACGTCAAGGCCATCATCTGCGTGCGCGGCGGTTCTGGCGCCGCACGGCTGTTACCGCTGCTCGACTACGACCTGATCCGCGCCAATCCCAAGGTGTTGCTCGGTTATTCGGACATTACCGCGTTGCATTGCGCGATCCAGGCCAAGACCGGGCTGGTGACCTTCCACGGCCAGATCGGCGCAGGCAGCTGGAATCGCTTCAACGTCGACCAATTCGATCGGCTGTTCTTCAAGCGCGAGCTGATGCAGTACCAGAACCGCAGCGAGAGCGACGATGAACTGGTGCCGCGCGACAACCGTACGCTGACCATCCGCGGTGGCAAGGCGGAAGGAGAGTTGATCGGTGGCAATCTGACCGTGCTCACCGCACTGGCCGGCTCGCCTTATCTGCCGGATTTCACGGGCAAGATCCTGTTCCTGGAGGACGTGGCCGAAGCGCCGTATCGCATCGACCGCATGTTCAGCACCTTGAAGCTGATGGGCGCGCTGGACAAGATCAACGGCTTCATCTTTGGTGAGTGCACCGATTGTTGGCCGGGTGACGGCTATGGGTCCTTGACCCTGGACCAGATCTTCGATGACTACATCCTGCCCTTGAAGATTCCGGCCTACCGCGGCGCGATGATCGGCCACATCAAGGAGCAGTTCATCGTGCCGATCGGCGGCAAGGTCGGGATGGATGCCGACGCCGGGACCTTCCGTCTGCTGGCGCCGGTGCTGAGCGGGGCGTGATGCGCGCGACGACGTGGCGCGGTGCGAGCACGTCGTCCTTGCACCGGGCTTATTCTTCTTCGTCGCCTTGCGCGTCTTCGTCCTGATCTTCATCCTCCGGCGACAACCACCAGGCATGGCCGTCCTCGCGCACCGGCTGCGGCAACTCGCGGGTTTCGATCGCGTCCAGATGACGGCCGCTGCCGCCGGTGACCCAATCCTTCAACAGTTTCTCGACGGATAGCCGGCTCTGTGCCGCAACGCCGAGGTTGCGCTCACGCTGCCATGCCGTGTCTTCATCCGGCTTCGCGGCATGGCTGTGCGGTGCGCCGTAACTGCAACGCAGGCAGTAATGGCGGATGCTGCGGGTCCAATCCTCGGCATAGCCGATGCCGGGTGCGCTGGCGCGCAGCAGCGCGTCGATGTCGTCGGCGCTGTCCGCGCGCACGAACACCACGAAGGTCTGGAACTCGGACGGCTCCAGTCGCTCCAGTTCGTTGAATACATGCACCTCGCGCTCGCCATCGAAGCGTGCGCCGGTGGGGGCACCGTCGTGCAGCACGATGTCACCGAAGCGGTGGCCGCTCTCCGGCAGCGGCACGTTGAGGATGCGTGCGCGCACCGGGTCGATGCGGCGCATGAACACCGTCTCGCCGGCACTCCAGGGATTGAGGCGTACCACGGCGACACCGAAGTTGCCGTCGATGGGGCCTTCACCTTCGGGCAGGGTGATATCGCAGGCGGCCCATAGCTCGCGCACTGTCGTCCATTGGCCAAGGCCGGTCGCCGCGATGGCCGCGTTCCAGTGCTGGGCCTGGCTGAATTCTTCCGCCAACGCGATTGCCTGCAGGTTGTCCCGCAGCGATCCGGCCCAGTCCATCTGGTATTTCAAGGCCAGCCCGCGCATATAGTGGTAGAACGGGTTGTCTGGATGGTGTTGCAGCAGCACGTCGAAAGCGCGCGTGGCATCGTTGAGGTGGCCATCATCCACTGCCGTGTAGGCATGGTTATGGATACGTTCCAGATCTTCGTGTTCGGTGCTCATTACCGGCAGTTCCAACAAGGTGCCCGAATGATGTCACGAGCTGCGCATCTCAGGGCTGGCTTGGACTGGATTGCAGCTTGTTGAAGTGCAGTTGGCCGCCCTCCCGTTGCACACGAAGGCCTTGCACCTTGCCGTCCGCGCCACGCAGGAATTCGAACCGCGGCTGCGAGGCGTCGCCAGCAGGGTTGACGAAGCGGGTAGGCGTCAGCGCTTGCAGGCGACGCGGAGTTTCGTCAGCTTGCGACACGACGAGCATGTCATCGTCCACTGCCACCCGGAAACGGTCGTGATCGAAGTAACCGCTCATGTTTCCTGTGACGCTGCTCGGCAGGTTGGGCGCCAGAAGATAGCTGCCTTCGAAGTCGGCCAACGCTGCGGTTGGCAACTGCATGGTGCGCAGGACCGGATTGATGCCGCTGATGTCGGTCAATGCGTTACGCAGCTCCGCTGCCAGCCTGCCGCCATTGGTGCCATTGGTGAGTATCACGAAGCCGTCGCCGCTGGCGGGGTAGCCCTCGATCCAGGCGCGATAACTGTCATTGCTGCCGCCATGGTGGAATACACGGGACCTGCCTTCGCCCTCCAGGCGTGGGCCAAGCCCATGCTGGCTGGGCGCCACCTCGGTCATCATCGCAATGGCCAGGGGCTGGGGAAGAAAGGCGTCTTGCCCGCGGTAGGCGTTGAGCAATGCCGCGACGAAACGCCCCAGGTCATTGGCACTGGTCCAAAGACCGGAGGCTGCCTGCTCCGGAAAGCTTTCCCAGCCCCTGGGCAGGGCTGTAGGTTGCCCCTGTTTGTCGTGGGCATGGGCAACATTGCGGGTGTCGGCGGGGAGTGGATTGACGAAGGTGCTGCGTGACATGCCGATCGGGCCAAACACGCGTTCGTCCGCCAGTTGCGCGAACGATTTGCCGCTGGTGTCCTGCAGCAGCAGTTGCTCGATGGTGACGCCGCCGCCGGAATAGAGCATGCGGCTACCCGGCGGGAACTGGATGCGTACCGCTGCATTCTTCGCCGGCGCTTGGCCGTTCAAGGTTTGCAGCAGGGTAGGCAGCGTTTCGCCAGGTTGGTAATCCTCAAACCCCCACACGCCCAGGCCTGCGGTATGCGACATCAGCATCCGTAGGCTGATTGTGTCCGGGTCGATACCGGCGTCGGCGGGGATCTTCCAGGAGCGCAGGTAGCCGTTGACGCTACCGTCCAGGTCAAGGCGGCCGTCGGCAACCTCGCGCAAGCTGACCGCGGCGGTCACGACCTTGCTCACCGAGCCCACCGAGAACAATGTGTCGGCATCCACCGGGGCATTGCTGCCGGCCTGGCGTGTGCCGAAGCCGCGCGCATAGACAAGCTTTCCATCACGGATCACCGCCACCGAGGTACCCGGAACGCTGTGTTGTGTCATACGTTCTGCAAGTGACCAATGAGGGAGCGGGGCGTGCAAGGGCAATACCGAAGGGCGCAGGCCGTGCGCCAGGGCATCGTCGATTGCCTCGCGAGGATCGGAGGCGAGCGCGAGGCTGGCGAAACAGGCCATCAGTACTACCAGCAACGACCATCGGGCACGGAAAATGCCTTGCTTGAACTTGCGGCTCATGGGTCTTCGCGTCCGGACCGGGGCAGGTCCGCGCAGCTTAGCGTGCGGTTGCGGGTGCTGCTACTTTAGCCGCGCTTGAGCTGTGCCTTGCAGGCAATGCTGGCTGCCGGCACCGTGTGCTGATGCAGGCGCAGAAGATATGGCGTGCTTTACATGTCGATAACGGCCGCGTGGTCAGCATTGGCGTCGTTGGTGGCAGTGGCGGTATTGCGACTCCACCTGCCGACAACCTCGCACGGTGGCGTGCTCCACCACGGACTAACGGAGAATGAAGATGGATGTACGCAAGGTATCGACACGCCATGTGCTGGGTGCAGCGGCAGTGCTGGCTGTATTGTCCGCATGCGGCAAGCAGGACGCGGCGACGCAAGCGCCTGCAGGAGCGGATGCGGCAGCAACAGCAGCGGCCACTTCCGCCGACCGGGACGGTACACAGCAGCCGCTGCAGGTGGCCGTATTCAACCCCGGCCAGGGTGGCATCTTCGCGGTGTCTTCCGAGGTGTTGACCGGTGTGCGTGACGCGGTGCTGGTGGACGCGCAGTTTTCCACTGCTGATGCGGCCAAGCTGGTCGAGATGATCAAGGCGTCAGGCAAGAAGCTGACGACGATCTACATCAGTCACGGTGATCCGGACTACTACTTTGGCCTGGAGACCTTGCACGCTGCATTCCCCGATGCGCAGATCCTGGCCACCCCGCAGACCATCGCGCATATCCAGGCCAGCAAGGATGAGAAGCTGAAGATCTGGGGGCCACAGCTGGGTGCCAATGCGCCCAAACAGTTGCTGGTGCCTTCTCCCCTGCAGGGCAACAGCCTGCAGTTGGAGGGGCAGGAGTTGAAGGTGATCGGCCTGGACGGCGCCAGCCCGCAGCGCACGGCCTTGTGGGTGCCATCGATCAGTACGGTGATGGGCGGTGTGCTGGTGGATGCCGGTTCGCACGTGTTCATGGCCGATACGCAGACGCCGCAGTCGCGTCAGGATTGGCTGGCCGCGCTGCAGCAGATCAAGGACCTGGCGCCGGCGCGGGTGATTCCCGGCCACTATGCCGAAGGTGCGCCACAGGACCTGGCGGCGGTTGAGTTCACCGCCAACTACATCCGCGCCTTCGATGAGGAAGCGGCAAAGGCCAAGGATTCGGGTGCGCTGATTGCGGCGATGAAGCAGCGCTATCCGGGTCTGCCAGGTGAGGCATCGTTGGAACTCAGTGCCAAGGTGACCAAGGGCGAAATGCCTTGGAAGTAACGGCGTGATGCAAAATGGGAGCGATATCAACTTCATGGAAGATCATTTTTGAAAAGTCGATTTCTTGCTGTTCTCAGCATCGGCGTCCTGGTTGCAGGTAGCGCCTTGGCCAAGGAAGCCATTCGATTGGACGCGTCTTCCGATGCGGCGGCTGAGTCCAGTTGGGAACGGATGGTCGAGTCAGTCAGTGCTTCGAAAAAGCAGAAGCTCCTGGTCGCCATGCTTCAGATCAATCTGGAGGGTGTGAATTCTGCCTACGAGGTGGCGGGCAATCCGGAATTGCAACGCTTTGGTATTGCCAGGGTGAAGGACAGGGTTGCCGGCCTGGATGCTGATGAGATCATTGCGTTGAGAGGTTGGGCCTCCAATGCCGGGATCCGGATCCAGTCAGTCGAGTAGCGTCCAGTCACGTATGCAGCTGGAACCCATTCCATGCACAGTTTGGGTTCCGGGAACGTTGCGTTCATGCTGCAAGCCGGTTCGGCATCCCCCCGCCAGATGGCCGTTGGGATGCCGAAGTCATCGCTGCTCCACGCACACTGCGTCGGTCCTGGAAGAACTGCCTGGATCAGGAAATCGGGTTGGAGGCGCGATCCGCAGCAGAGTTGGCAAGGCGCTTCTTCGCCTTGGCGGCATACATGGCGGCATCGGCATGGCGCAGCAGGGCATCGGCGTCATTGCCGTCGGCGGGGAAGCAGGCCACGCCCACGCTGGCATCTATCTGTGGCGTGTCGCTGCCCAGGCTCTGCAGCAAGGCCAGCCGCGCACGCAGGGCAGTAGCGATGTTCAGGGCATCACTGGGGCTGGCGCAGGCCGGCAGCACGGCAACGAACTCGTCGCCGCCGACGCGGGCGATAAGGTCGTTCTGGCGCAGGCCATCGCGTAGCTGGCGGGCGGCATCACGCAGCAGGCGATCGCCGGCTTCATGACCATAGCGGTCGTTGGCGGCCTTGAAGCCGTCCAGATCGATGTAGAGCAGTGCCAGCCCGCTGCCGTCACGCGCCGCACGCTCCAGCGCCGCTTCCAGCTCGCGCCGCAGGTGGTAGCGGTTGGGCAGGCCGGTCAATGTGTCGTGGCTGGCCAGATGCTCCAGCTGTCGTTCGATCCCACGCAGGGCGGTTACCTCATGGCCGACGCCGATGCGGATGCCGTATTCCGGCAGCCATTTGGCCGACCATTGGATGTCGACCACGCTGCCATCCTTGCGGATGTAGCGGTTACGGAAGTTGGAGCGTGGCCGGCCTTCCATCACGTCCAGTGCCGACTGCTCGGTGGCGGCGCGGTCTTCCGGATGTACCAGATCCATGATCTGTCGGCCTTTGGCCTCTGCAGGGGTGTAACCGAAGATGGTCTCGAAAGCAGCATTGACCATCAGCAGCTCGCCATCGGGGGCAACCATGCACACTGCGTCGGGTAGCAGATCCAGGACTTCGCCGAGCGGCGGCAACTTGAAGGGCATGGGCAATACGGCAAATACGAAGGTTGGGATTATGCCGCGTCCAGATTACTGCGTATGTCGGGGCGCGACCCACTCCGATCTGCACGCAGCTACTCCAAGGACAGGGGAGGGGGCTGGCCGTTGATGACGGATAAATCCTGAATGCGCGGAGCCAATGGCACGCCTGCCAGCCCCAGTCCGATTCGCTGGCGTGCTGACCAATGCGCCGGGCGGCCAAGCCTGGTAGCTGCCAAGCCCTCCTGTCAGGCACTCGCCACGGCTTTGACGGCGCTTGGGACGGGACCGCCATCGATACTTGCTTCCGCAAGCGCATGTGGCTCCGGCAGGGGGCAGCCGATCAGCCGCCGGCCGTTGCAGGCATCTGGGTCTGGGGCATTCCCATCCGTGGCAGTCCACCGGATGCAGCTGCTGGAGGCGGACTCCAAGGCACCGAGCGGTGCGGGACCGGCAACTTCCAGTGGCCGGAAATGGCGGTGATTGCCGGGCATTGCGCGATGTTGCCGGGTCCTGCCAACCGTTCGAGATGAATCCTGACGCGACGGTTTTGCTACCCTGTGCTTCTTTGGGTTCTGGGGTTGCTCCCCGCGGTTACTCCATGGTGTGGTTGCGTGTAGCTCTGATTTTTCCGTTGATCGTGATCAATACGCTGGCCCATTGCCTGCCGTTGTTCGTGGTGGCGTTGTTCAAGGCGGTACTGCCGCTGAAGTCGGTGCGCCCCGCCTGCAATCCGCTGCTGACCGGGCTGGCTGAAAGCTGGATCGCGGTGAACAGTGCAATGATCCATGTGTTCACCGCGACCCGTTTCACGGTCAGCGGCACCGAGGGCCTGGAGCGCGATGGGCATTACCTGGTGCTGGCCAACCACCAGAGCTGGGTCGACATCCTGGTGCTGCAGAAAGTATTCAACCGTCGCATCCCACTGCTGCGCTTCTTCCTGAAGCGCTCGCTGTTCTGGGTGCCGGTGCTGGGCCTGGCCTGGTGGGCGCTGGATTTCCCCTTCATGGGCCGCTACAGCCGCAAGCAGATCGCCAAGAACCCGGAGCTGGGGCGGCGCGACATGGAAGTGACGCGCAAGGCCTGCGAGAAGTTCGCCAGCATTCCGGTGTCGGTGATGAACTTCGTCGAAGGCACCCGCTTCACGGCTGCCAAGCACGCCGCGCAGACCTCGCCGTTCAAGCACCTGCTCAAGCCAAAGTCCGGCGGTGTGGCCTTCGTGCTGGACGCGATGGGCAAGGGCCTGCATGCCTTGCTGGACGTGACCATTGTCTATCCGAAGGGCATTCCTTCGATGATGGACCTGATGGCCAACCGCTTGCCGGAGGTGAAGGTGCTGGTGCGCAAGTTGCCGATCCCCGCCGAGTTCATCGGCCGCAACTATCAGGAAGATCGCAACTTCCGCGCCCAGTTCCAGCAATGGATGAATGGCTTGTGGTTGCAGAAGGATGAGGACATCGCCCGTCTGCTCGAAAGCAAGGCTTGATCACCACCATCGTTGAAAACAAAGGCCCCTGACGGGGCCTTTGTTGCTTTGCAGGGTGCTGGATCCGTCAGCGATAAACCCGTTCGCAGTGGGTCTCGACCACTCGCTGGCCGTTGCGCTCCTGGTTGCGGCCCTGCACGTTGCGGCCGACAAGGCCGCCGGCTACCGCGCCGCCCACCGTGGCGAGCTTGCGGCCATTGCCTTTGCCGACCTGGTTGCCGAGCAGGCCGCCGACCACAGCACCGGTGGCGGTGCCGGCAACCAGGTTCTGGTCGCGCGCATTGTTGGCTACCTCAACCTTGTTGCAGACCACGCGGCTACCGTCGTTGAAGCGGCGGCCTTCATCGCGGGGGCCATAGGTCTGTGCGTTGGCGCCGGCGGAGAGAAGCATTGCACTCGCGGCAACGGCCGAGGCCAGGGTGATATGAAACTTGCCCATGTCGGTACTCCTGATTATTGGCAGCGCAGTTTTGCGCCAATGTGCGTCCAGCCTGCACCCACGCAGTGAAATCCGAGGTGAAAGGTGACTAGCGCAATTGAGCCTGCGTTCATGCAATCCGCCGTGCAGCCTGAAGCTTCCTCGGCTTGGGTGTACAGTGCGCGCCATCCTCCGTATTGAAGAGATCTGCGCATGAGCATTGATGCCGCTTTCTATCCCATTGGTACTCCCGGTAAGCCATGGGGCGAGCAGGAGCGCGCGCAGTGGCTGGAACAGCAGCAGGTGCAGCGCAGCTATGCAGATGAGGTGTTGAAAAAAATCGATGCGCTGCGCGATCGTTTCGATGTCACCCAATACGGTGAGCTGGACTATCCGTCGGGCCGTTACCCGCTGTTTGCGATCCGCAGCCAGAACTGGGACGAGGCCTTGCCGGTGATGTTGGTCACCGGTGGCGTACACGGCTATGAGACCAGCGGCGTGCAGGGCGCGCTGCAGTTCGTCGACCAGCATGCGGACAGCTATGCCGGCCGCTGCAACCTGCTGGTCGCCCCCTGCGTCAGTCCGTGGGGTTATGAGCGCATCCAGCGCTGGAATGCCTTGGCGCTGGATCCGAACCGCTCTTTCGTGGACAACAGCCCGGCACAGGAATCGGCGGCGCTGATGGCCTTGGTTGCCCCCGTGCAGGGGCGTGTGCTGATGCATATCGACCTGCACGAAACCACCGACACCGACGAAACCGAGTTCCGTCCGGCGCTGGCCGCGCGCGACGGCAAGCCGTTCGAGCCGGGCGAGATTCCTGACGGCTTCTATCTGGTGGATGACACCGAGAACCGCCAGCCGCAGTTCCAGCAGGCGGTGAATGCCGAAGTCGCCAAGGTGACCCATCTGGCCCCGGCCGACGAGCACGGCGAGATCATCGGTTCCAAGGTGGTGGCCGAAGGCGTGATCGAATACCCGCTCAAGGCCCTCGGCCTGTGCGCCAGTGTCAGCGGTGCGCGCTACACGACCACCACCGAAGTCTATCCGGACAGTGCCAAGGCGACCCCGCAGCAGTGCAATGATGCCCAGGTGGCGGCGGTGATCGGCGCTCTGGATCACGCGCTGGCGCATCGCTGAGGTTTTGGCTCGGCAGGTTTGATGAGAGCCCACCCGGCGCAAGCGGGTGGGCTTTCCATTTGTGGCCTCGCCACCAACCAAAGTGGCGTCCCCGGAGCATCCGTAGCCCGGGCAAGCGAAGCGCACCCGGGAAGCACGCGCCGCAACAGCCCGAACGGGCGATCATGCACCATTGCGCTCTCTGGGCATGCCGGTAGCGCCCATGATCTTTCACATCACCACCCAGCCGCGTATGGAACATGGCGGGCATGAAAACCTCGTCCCTGCTGCTTGCAGTGTTCGCCTTGCCCAGTGGCCAGGCTCAGGCCGAAGACGCACCGGAATTCGACCGTCCAGGCATCGGCTTTTCCACCAGTACGGTTGGCAAGCGCGTCGTTGTCTGGGAGCAGGGCTTGCCCGATGCCAGCCGCGATCGCAGTGCTGGCCTGACCACCACCACATGGACCGCAGACACGCTGTTGCGGGTCGGGCTTGCCGATACGCTGGAGTTGCAGTTCGGCGCAGATAGCTGGAGCGAGCTGCGGCAGCGCGGCCCCGGTATTCGGGTGCAGGACAGCGGCGGCGGCGACGGCAGCGCGGCACTCAAGTGGGCACCAGCGCTGGTCAACGAACAGCTATCAATGGCTTTCAAAGCAGGGGCCAGCCTGCCTTGGGGCAGGGCACCGCTGGGTGATGCGGGGCATGACTACGACCTGGGCATGACGGTGGCATGGGCGCTGCCGCGCGAGAGCAGCCTGGCGTTCTACATCGACCGGCAATGGGGCGATGGTGGCAATGGCTGGTTGTTTTCGCCCAGCTATGGTTTCGCCTTGCGGCCGCAGTTGTCGGCCTATGTCGAAGCCGGCTACGGCACCGGCGCGCAGTACATGCGTGCGGCCGGTGCCGGTGTGACGTGGATGGTGGGCCCGCGCGTGCAACTGGATGCATCGTTCCTGCGCGGGCTGGATGCCGACACCACCGATTGGCAAGGCGGCGTCGGCGTGTCGATGTCCTTCGATTGAGAGCGTGGTTCAGCGATTGACCGCAGGGCCGTATACGCCGCTGTAGCCAGCTGCGCAATTACTGGTGCAGTCGCTGGTGAGCATGTTGCGCACGATCAGGCCGGCGTTGTTCTTCGAGCGGAAATGGCCGACGCCGCTGCTGGTGTCGCCGCCGCCGAAGTTGTAAGGGCTGCCGTCGCTCCAATCCCAGTCGAAGCTGTAGGCGCTGCTGCCTGCGCCGATGTCGACCTGCGCGTAGACATTGGTGGCGCTGTTGAACAGTGCGCCATCGGCACAGCCGGCGCTGTAGCTGGTGGTGAAGCAATGCACCTGATCACGCGAGCCGGC
Source organism: Stenotrophomonas sp. STEN029 (assembly GCF_056760015.1). Taxonomy (NCBI): domain Bacteria; kingdom Pseudomonadati; phylum Pseudomonadota; class Gammaproteobacteria; order Lysobacterales; family Lysobacteraceae; genus Stenotrophomonas; species Stenotrophomonas sp. STEN029. The sequence goes on from NZ_JBRREC010000038.1 coordinate 10,922, forward strand.
GGTGATGGTGTAGAAACGGATGCCGGTGTACGTGGCCGGGAACGTGCGCAGGCTGCCGCTGCCACTGCCGGTCCAGCGGTTGTAACCGTAGTAGGCAACGCCGGTGCTCGGGTACAGGCCGAAGGTGTAGTAGTTGTACGGGAAGACATAGGCCTCGGCGTTGCAGGTGGGCGCCAGGGTCGATTGATAACCGGTGCTGCGGCAGGTCTGCAGGCCGCGCAACCCGCCAGCGATGTTGATGAAGCGGCGCACGCTGCCTTGATTGGCGTTGTACTTGATCGAGGCCAGGGCCATGGTCGCGCCCAGCGAATGGGTGACGATGTCGACCTGGCTCTTGCCGGTATAGGCCTTGACCTTGTCGATGAAGGTCTTGAGGGTCTGATAGGTGGCCGGTGCGTGGTAGTTGTACTGCGGCGCCGCGCGCTCGCTGGCGCTGAGGTAGGTGATGCCGAACAGTTCGCAGTCGTTGTAGCCGGCAGCCTTCAGTTCGGCATAGATCGAGCGCGGCGGGGTGCTGTAGCCGGCCACCGCGCCGGCGGGCATGTCGAAGCTGATGGCGCTGTCGCCATTGCCGGGAATGAACACCACCGGTGTCTTGCTGGCGGTACAGCTGCCGCCACCAAAGCCGCCCTGGCCTACACCGGGATTGAACCCGCCAGCGTATTGGTTCGCCGTGCCGGTGCAGGTGTAACCGTTGTTGCTGCCGCACTCCAGGGCCTTGGCGCTGGTGGGTGCCAGCATCAACATGGCGCCCGCCAACGGCGCGGCCAAGGCGCTGAGCAGCCACGAGGAAATGACGGGGACAGATCGTTTGCTCGACATCTGGCGGCTCCGGTAGGTGTGCGGGTTGATCCATGCAGCATCCGCCCGGGCCGCCGGGGCAGGCAGTGTCCTTTAGGGAAACTTGCAGTGCAGCACAGGCCCCGCGTTATCTGCGCTTGCGTATCAGCATGGCCGAGGCCTGCAGGATGGCGCGGGTCAGCAAGGCCATGGTTTTGACCTCTCCCTTCCAGTGCTGCCAGTACAACGGCACGTCCTCCCAGGCACGCGCCTTGACGTAGACCAGGCGCCCGCTCTCCAGGTGCCGACGCACCAGTGGCAGCGGGTTCATGGTCCAGCCCAGTCCGCCGAGGTTGGCGTGGACGAAGGCGCGGGTGGAGGGGATCCACCAGGTCGGCGCATTGTGCGGCTGTTCGACCCCGGCCAGACGGCGTGCATAGCGGGCCTGCATGTCGTCCTTGCGGTTGAATACCAACACCGGTGCCTGCGCCAGCGCCTGTGCGGTCACGCCCTTGGCGAAATGCCTGGCATGGAACTCGGGGGTGCAGGTGGCGGCGTAGCGCATGCTGCCCAGCGCATGGATCTGGCAGCCCTGCACAGGCTCGGACAAGGTGGTGACCGCACCCATCACCGCGCCCTGGCGCAGCAGGGCAACGGTGTGGTCCTGGTCTTCGGTGTGCAGGTCCAGGGTGGTGGAGGTGCTATGGGAGAAATTCTGCACCGCCTCCGGGAACCAGGTTTCCATGCTGTCGTGGTTGACCGCCACCGGGATGCTGGCGCGTGGCAACTCGGCGTCGCTGAGGCCGATGCGCTCGAAGGCGTCGCGCTCGAGCAGCGCGGTCTGTTCGGCCAGCTGTACCAGCACCTGGCCCTCCGCTGTTGCCTCGGTGGGGATGGTGCGCTTGATCAGCAGTTTGCCGACCCTGTCCTCCAGCGCCTTGATCCGCTGCGATACCGCCGAGGCGGTGACGTTCAGCGACAGCGCCGCGCGTTCGAAGCTGCCTTCGCGGATGACGGCGGCCAGTGCCCGCAACTGGGCATGATCGATGCGCATATTAAGTTCTGCTAATGATGGTTAACGAAGTTTAGCTCTACTTTTCATTGCTGCATTGCGACAATTGCCGCGTCCGGACGTGCCGGTGGGTTCTCCCGCTGCGTCCTTCCCCCAGGTAACAAGGTTTTTCCTCATGTTTTCGGTTATTTCCGCCCAAGCTGCCGGCAGTGCCTGGCTCAGTGGTGCCGGTATCGGTATCGGTCTGTTCGCCATCGTCGGCGCGCAGAGTGCGTTCATCCTGCGCCAGGGGATCATGCGCCAGCACGTGATTCCGATCATTGCCACCTGTTTCGCCATCGATGCGGTGTTCATCATGGCCAGCGTGGCCGGCCTGCGGCAGCTGACCGCTCAGCTGCCGTGGCTGACCACCGTCCTGCTGTGGGGTGGTGTTGCCTTCCTGACCTGGTATGCGGCGCAGTCGGCGCGGCGTGCGGTGGCCGGTGGCGGTGGCATGAAGCTGGATGACAACGGCGAGCAGTCGTTGCGTGCAGCCCTGATGGCGGCGGCCGGTTTCTCGATCATCAACCCGCATTTCTGGCTGGACATGATGGTCATTGGTTCGATCGCCGACAACTTCGGCGAGTCGCGCATGGCGTTCGCCATCGGTGTGGTGACCGCCAGCGGTGTGTGGCTGACGGTGCAGGGCCTGGGCGCGCGGATGCTGGCGCCGTTGTTCACCAAGCCCTCCACCTGGCGCATTCTGGACGGCACCATCGCCGTGATCCTCAGCGTGCTGGCCTTGACCCTGGCGATCCGCGGGGTCAACTGAGGCCAGGCTTCATCCGGTCGTTTTGGGGGCGGCCGGGTCATACCCGGACCCGGTCGGATCGACGCTTTGGCAGTCGCATCAATATCGCCCGGGCAAGTGCAACACACCAGGCAGCAGAAACCTGCCGTTCTCCCAGACTGACCGGCAACAGGCCCGGGTACGTTGTGCTTACCCGGGCTGCGGCCTTGCAAGCGTTGGCGGCTAGGTGGCCGGGTTCCAGCGTGCCGGCCACTGGAGGATGAAATCCTCCACCTTTGCCAACGGCATTGGTCGTCCAAACACATAGCCCTGGCCCTCGGCACAGTGCTCTTCCTTCAGCTGGTCCAGTTGCGCCTGGGTTTCGACACCTTCGATGGTGGTGCTGATGCCCAGCTTTTCGCACAGGTGCGATACAGCGCCGATGATGGCGCTGCCCTGGCTTTGTTCACCCAGGTCGCGGACGAAGGACTTGTCGATCTTGACCTTGTCGAACGGGAACGCGCGCAGGTAGCCGAGCGAGGAGTAGCCGGTGCCGAAGTCGTCCATCACGATCGATACGCCGGCCTTCTTCAGTTGCAGCAGCTGTGCAGACGCGGCCTCGATGTTGGTGATCAGTGCGTTCTCGGTGATCTCCAGTTCCAGCCGTGCCGGTGCCAGCCCGGTTTCTGCCAATACCTGCTCGACGCCTTCCGCCAGATCGGGCTGGGCCAGCTGCGATACCGACAGGTTCACCGCGATCTTCATCTGCTCCGGCCACTGGCTGGCATCCCGGGCGGCCTGGCGCAGCACCCACGCGCCCAGCGGCAGCATCATGCCGATGTCTTCAGCCAAGGCGAGGAACTCACTGGGTTCAAGCAGGCCACGTTGCGGGTGATTCCAGCGCAGCAGCGCTTCAAAACCGGCGACCTGGCGCAGGCGCAGGTCCACCAGCGGCTGGTAGTGCAGCTCAAACTGCTGTTGCTGCAGGGCCGCGCGCAGTTCGGTCTCCAGCTGCCGGCGGCGCTGCATGCGCGTATCCATTTCCGCCTCGAAGAAACGGTAGCAGCTGCGGCCCTCGTCCTTGGCCCGGTACAGGGCCAGATCGGCGTTGCGCATCAAGGTGTCGGCAGCGTTGGCCTGGTTGTCGATCAGGACGATGCCGATGCTGGTGCTGATGGCGAACTGGTGGTTCTCCAGTTCGACACTGCGGCCCAGTTCTTCCACCAAGCGCGCAGCCAGCGTGGCGGCGGCCTCAGGCATGCGGCTTTCCGATGCCATCAGGATGGCAAACTCGTCGCCCCCCAGTCGCGCGACGAGGTCATTGCCGCGTACGCAGCCGAGGATGCGCTGGGCGACTTCCTGCAGCAGGCGGTCGCCGGTGGGGTGGCCGAGGCTGTCGTTGACGTCCTTGAAGCGGTCCAGGTCGAGCAGCAACAAGGCGCTGTGGTGTCCACGACGGGCGGCGATCAAGGCCTGGTCGAGCTTCTCGAACAGCATGGTGCGATTTGGCAATGCGGTCAGCGGATCGTGCTGGGCCAGGTAGGCAATGCGAGCCTGCGCCTGCCGCCGCGCATCCACGTCCTCCAGCACGCCGGCCCAACTGCTCAGGCTGTGGCCGATGCGGGCACCGCGGGCGCGTAGCCAGCGCCACTTTCCGTACAGATCCAGTACCCGGAACTCCACGTCCAGCGAGGCCGCTTTGGTGGCGGTGAAACTCTGCTCCAATGCGATTTCTATCTGTGGCAGGTCGTCTTCGTTGACCCGGCGCAGCCAGCCCTTGCCGAGCGCATGGTCATCGGGTTGGCCGGTCAGCTCGCGCCAACCGGTGGCCGAGAGCACCGTTCCATTGCGATCGGATTGCCACAGCACCAGAGCGCCGGCCTCGGCGACGGCGCGGTAACGCTGCTCGCTGGCCTTGAGATCACGGGTCAGGGCGCGCGCTTCATCGGCGCTCTTCTTCAATGCATCGACAGTGCCGCTGAGGCTGCTCTGCAGGCTGCGCACTTCGCGGATGTTGGACGGGTGTGGATCGGGCAGGGGGGCGAGGTTGTCGACGACGCCATGGCTGCGCTGGACCAGGGCGCGGATCGGCAGCAGGATGCTGCGGGCGATGGCGTTGGCCCAAAGCAGGGCGATCACGGCTGCGACGATGCCACCGAGAATGATCCCGAGCAGCGGTTGTAGCCAGCGGGCCTGGAAGCTCTGTTGTGGTTCTCCCACCACCAGCGTCCAGCCCGGTGCGGCCTGCAGCCTGTGGAAGGCGAAGATCACCGGCGTGCCTTCCTTGCTGCTGGCATCGATCAGCCCGTGTTGGCCGCTGCTGCGCTGCAGCGTCCGCCAGTCGGGCACCTGCTTGCCGATATAACGTTCCGGCGAAAGCGATCGCGCGGCAATGACGCCGTTGTTGTCGACGACCGCAGCCAGCAGCTGCTGGTCGTTGCCGCTGCCCATGATGCTGGCGATCAGGCGATTGGAGGGCTGTACCATGGTCAGGACGCGGGTGCTGCCGGGCTCCTCGAAGGGCAGGGCGATCGCCACTTCCGGGGTGCTGGTTCTGGCGTTGGTGAACAGGTTCGAGACCTGCACCTTGCCTTCGCGACGTGCGTCGTACAGCAGTCCGGTCGGCAACGTACGGGCATCCTCGCTGTCGTCCTGGATAAGTCGGATATCTGGATTCTCGCGTGCCCATGCCTGCAGCTCGGGCGCTGTCTCGCGCAACTGGGGTGCCAGCAGCGATAGCAGGCGCAGCTGGTTGACGTTGTCCTCGATGCCTTGATCCACGCCGCGCGCAAGCGCGGTGGCGGTTTCCTGCAGACGCTGCTCGGAGCTTTGGCGGTAGTCGCGCGCCGCATTCCATACTGCGAAAGCGCCGATCACCAGCAGCGGCAGCAGCGTGGCCAGAATCAGAAGGTGCAACCGGGAATGCAGACCACGGGTGCGCGGCAACGGGTCCAGCGTTGCCGATGCGTTAGTTGCCAAGCGTGAGTCTCCGGTTTCCATTCCAGCTTAGCGCATTACACCGCTTTACCTGCAGGATTGCAGGCATGGTGTGGCCCTTTCATGGCGCGAACTCCGTGTACCTGGGAGCAGGATGATGCGGGAAGTATTGCCTGCAACTGTCCGATTTCTGCCGTGCAGGACAGGTGTAGGAGGATCGGTGGATGTGTGATTTCAATCACGCTACCACGGTTCGGTTCCGCGAGCGTGCAGGCCGGCTGCGCAGCGGCCCGTGCCTGGGTATGAGGGGGGCGTTGCGCCCCCAGGCAGCCGGGACGGTCAAGGCCGCTGTTGCCTGAACAACCACTCCCACATTGCCGGATTGCGGTAGGTTGGGTCCCAGGCGTTGTGGTGAACGTCGGGGTACTCGGTGTAGCGGAAGTTCGCGCCTGATCGCTGGCTGGCGGCGGCGATGGCGCGGTCGTCAGTGGTGGGCACCAGTTCGTCCAAGGCGCCGTGGAATATCCAGATGGGGACATGGCGCAGGCGGGTGGCGGTGCTCTGGTAGGGGTCCTGCTCCGTCGCAACCTGGTCGACCATCAGTCCGGGTCGGTCGGCACGTGGCGCGCGTAGCGCACCGCATATCGGTACCAGCGCGGCGAACTGGTCGGGGCGGGTCAAGGCCAGCTCCCAGCTGCCGTAGCCGCCCATCGAAATGCCACTGAGATAGATCCGTCGCGGATCAGCTGCGAACTCGGCGCTGGCCGCGTCCAGCACGGCCAGCGCCATGCGCGCATTGCGGCCGCGCCATTCCTCACCCTCCGGTACCTGCGGAAATACCACCAGCGCCGGGAAGGTATCGCGATTCTGCGTAAGCCATGGGCCCACGCCGGCCAGCGTTGGCTTGAGTCCATCGTCGCCACGCTCGCCCGAGCCATGCAGGAACAACAACAAGGGACGGGCGCCGGCAGCGGTTGCGGAGGTGGCCGGCACGAACACCTGATAGCGGAATTCACGGCCTTCAAAGCTCAGTTGGCGGGCAACGAACTGGCCTTGTACCTGGGCACTGGCGTTTGCAGTTGCGGCAGGCGCAGTGCTGCAGCCCAGCAGCAGGATCGACAGGAAAAGCGATGTCAGGGTACGAACCATGGTGCCGGACTCCGTTGTGAACGGCGCTAGCCTAGCGTGATTGGGCCTGTGCCAGAATGCCTGCCGAAGCATCGCTGGTGCGGTGGGAGTTATTGGAGTGGTGCATGAGGAAGGTGCTGATCGTTGTGCTGGCGACACTGCTGGCTGCTTGCAGCCAGGGGCTGAGCGGAACCTGGAGCGACGGCATGGGGCTGGTGAGCTACACCTTCGCGTCCGATGGCAAGGTCACGGTGCAGACGCTGGGCAAGTCACAACGGAGCCACTACAGGCGTGAGGGTGACAGGCTGAAAGTGGATGCGGCGGACGGCAATGGCGAAGCCTTGGAGTTCACTGTCAACGAGGATGGTTCGCTACAGGGGCCGATGGGCGTACGTCTGCACGAGCAGGAGGAATAAGCTGATGCCGTTGCCGTGTGCCCGTGCCTGCGGCTGTACGCCCGAACCCCGCCGGGTCAGGGCGTAGAGCCACCTGCGCCTATCACTTCAGCGCCACACGTACATGTAGCGCAGGACCAGCTGTGAGCCTGCGGCGCGGTTCCTGGCCAAACCTTCGGCGTAGGCATTGCCGATGAAACGGTGCGGCCCGCCGCGCCACTGCACGCCCGGGCCGATGCCGAACAGGCGTTCCCTCGAGTCGGCTTGGGCATGGCCGTTGATGCGATCCGCACTGGTCTGCTGCAGCTGATACATGGCCGCGCCCACCCGCCAGTGCGCATTCAACGCATAGGACGCGCTCAGGTTGTAGTGAAATGCCTGGCCAGGTTGCACACGCCGGACCGGTTCACCGAAGGCAGTTTGCAGGCGAGTTTCCGGATCGTTGCTGCTGCCATTCCACAGATACATGAAGCGGCCACTGATTTCCCATGCGTCGCTGCCGCGCCAGGTGAAGGCGTAGTACGGATTGAAGCTGTAGTAGTCGGCGCCAGCATTGACCGTGGCATCGCGATCGTAGTGGCCAATTGGCAGCGTCACCCCCAGTGCAAGCCGTGAGTCAAGCCGCCTGCCCAGCAGGCGCTTGTCTCGCCACTGCACATAGCCGCCGATACCGGGGTTGCTGATGCCGCTGCCGCGCATGTGGGCTGGGCCAAGTTCGAGATCAAGGTCGAGCAACGGTACGATGACCTCGGCACCAAGATTGCCACCAAAGGCTTGCTGTGGACTGGTGTAGGCGTAGTGCAGGCGGGCGATCCAGAGCGCGCGATCGTAGTTGATCGGGCGCTTCTCGCCACTGGCGTCATAGCTGCGGTTGGCGTCAAAGCGGCTGTTGCTGGTCTGGAAGAAGTGGCCGATACCACCGCCGCCGTCCTCGAAACTGGTCGCGCCGGTATTCACCCCCGGCAGGGCGAGGTCCGCGGCGTGGACGGGTGATGCGATCAGCAGCATTGCGGTAAAAAACACAGGCAGGCGAGTGCGATCTTCCATGCGTGATGCTCCTTGTGGACGGTGGCATAGCGGTGAGGTTCGTGCTTTCGTGCGCCGTTGACTGGCAGCGATAGGGGCTTCGCAGCCTCAGGTTTTGCGGGCGGAGGTCTGCGATGTCGGCATCGAACGCGCTGTTGCGCTGCGGCGTTCGCGTAACCACAGCGCCCAGCCGCAGATCAGGATCACCAGTTGGGTGCCGATGAGTACGGCAAACCCCGCGCTCAAACTTGCATGCTGCGAGGCACCGCTGTCAGACATCAGCATCATCACCTTGCCCATCACCAGTGGCATGAACGCGGATACCAACGCCCCGGTTCCGTTGGTGATGCTCATCGCGCTGGCCACGTGCTGTGGCTGCGAGTAGTACTGCACGGTGCTGGGCAAGGGCGGGGTCTGGATGCCGCAGAATACGCCTGCAACCACCAGACTCACCACCGCCAGGTACTTGTCGTTGACGTTGAGCGCAGTGAGTACCGCCATGGCAACGCCGATGCTGCCAACCACGAAGATCAGCGGTACCTGTCTGCGAGGAATACGATCGATGACAAAGCCGCTGAGCAACACGCCGACTATCATCGCGTACTGCGGCAGCGAACCGAGCCAGCCCATCTCGCGCAGGGCGAAGCCGCGTGCTTCCTTGAGGTAGGTGGGCAACCAGCTGACGCTGCCCCAGAGGTAGGCCAGGTAGGCGGCGGTCAATAGTGTGATCATCAGCAGGTGCCGTGTCTGCAATGCGCCGCTGAATATCTGTCGCACCTGCGCGACCATGTCACGCACCGAGTCGTGGCGTTGCTGGTAGACCGCCAGCTTGGGCATATGGATGTAGGCAAGCACCAGTGGCAAGCCGATCAGCAGGTTGATCAACCCAAGCACGTGGAATGCGCCCTGCCAATCGAGCATGGCGATCAGGCTGCTGATCAGCGGCATGCCGATGGCCAGCCCAAGGCCCGTTCCCATGTTGACCAGGGAGTTTGGCTTGCCGTTCTCATGGCCTTCGAAGTAGGCCTTGATGTAGGAGGAGGCCAGGCCGAACAGCGGCCCTTCGGAAATACCCAGCAGTACGCGCGAGAGCAGCAGCATCGCGTAGCTGTCGAATGAAGGCGACAGCAAGGTGACACCTCCCCACAGGATCAGTCCGAGTATCAAGCTGCGACGCACTCCGAGCAGTGCCGCGCAGAAGGGCGTCAGCACGAACGCCGACAGCCCGTAGCCAACCATGAACGCGGTGCTGAGCGCTGCCTGGCTGGCACGGTCCTCGGCGACCATGCCGAAGTGCTGCAGAAACTGCAGGTCCGTGACCATCAACGCGATATTCATGCGGTCGATGAATGAAATGGCGACGATCACCAGTAGCGTGGTGACGCCGAACCAGCGTGCACTTCGTGCTTGCATTGCACTTCTCCTTTGCATTGGTGGCGCATCTCGCGTGACAGGGGAACAGCTGGCAGCTGCGTTTGTGTTGGTAGATCCCGGGCAGTGCTGCGCAAGCTGTGCGAGTTGTGATCGCATCTCGACAGCTGTGTAGCCTTCATTTGGCTGGCGACCTCAGGTTGCCCGTGTGCTGCCGGAGCAGGTGTGTTCGGGCAGTACGCCGCTGCAGCTGGCGGACTGTCTCCAGTGCGGGCAACGCGTGGTGCGCGGGCGTTGTTGGGGTAACACCGCCGCCGCAGCGCTGTTTCAGTACAGTTTCTTCTGTGGCGGACCGGAGAAGTGCAACGGCCCGATCGCATCCATATCCACTTCCACCAATGCTGGCCCGGGGTGGGCGACGGCCGCGTGCAGCACGGCATCGAAGTTGCTGCTGTCGTCCAGCTTCCACGCGCGCATGCCCATCGCTGCAGCCAGTGCATGGAAGTCGGGTGCATGCAGCTGGTTGTAGTACTGGCGGTCGCCGAAGTGCTTCTGCTGTATGCCGCGCATCACTCCGTAACCACCGTCGTTCATTATCAGGAACACCACGTCCAGTTGCTCCTGCACAGCGGTGGCGAATTCGCCGATGTTGAGCATCAGGCCGCCATCGCCGATCAGTGCCAGGACCTTGCGCTGCGGGTTGGCGATGGCGCAGCCGATGGCGGTAGGCAGGGCCAGCCCGATCGCGCCAGCCAGTGAATGGATGTTCTGCAGCGGTTGCTGGAAGTTGAGCAGGCGGCTGCCCCAGGTACTGCCGGACATGGTGATGTCGCGGACAAAGATGCCGTCATCGGGCAGCGCACTGCGTACCGCATCCGACAATGTTGCGTAAGGGCCAAGTTGCTCGCGCAAAGCGTACTCTGCGGCGATGGTTGCCGAGCAGATGTCGTGATCGCGTAGCGGGTCGTGCTTGGGCGTCGGCTGCAACGCATCGGCCAGCAGCCTCAATACCTGTGCGCAGTCACCCAGCACGAAGGCCTCCATCGGGTAGCTGCGGTTGCAGGCCGCGGGGTCGATGTCGATCTGCACGCGCTTGGTCGTCAGCGACAGGCTGTAGGTGGCGGTCTCGTTGCTGCGCAGGCGTGAGCCGGCCACGATCAACAGATCGCTCTCCGCCAGCAGGCGGGCGACGTCGGTGGCGTTGTGGAATGCACGCAGGCTGCGCGGGTGGCTGTCCGGCAGGATGCCGCGACCGTGGGTGCTCGATACAACCGGAACACCCAACTCGGCCAAGCGCAGCACCGCACCGGTGGCGCCGATGGCGCCGCCACCTACCCAGAGCATCGGGCGTTGGGCTTGCTGCAGTCGCGTGGCCAGGTCCGTCACTGCAGCGACATCGAGTGCGGGAATCGGCAGCGGCAGGCGTTGGATGCTGCACGGCACTTCGATCCTGGCGGCCTGTACATCGATGGGAATTTCGATGCTGACCGGCCCTGCCGGCAGGCGCATTGCCTCCTGGATGGCACGCTGGGTGATGGCGACCGCCTGTTCGGGATGCAGGATGCGGAATGCTGCCTTGGAGCAGCCGCGCAGCAGACTCATCTGGTCGCGGGTTTCGTGGATGAAGCTGGCATCGCGGTCCAGGTACTCACGTTCCACCTGGCCGGTGATATGCAGCAGTGGCGTGCCGGCATTGAGTGCCTCCATCAACGCGCCGGCAGCGTTGCCGGCACCCGCGCCGGTGCTGGTCAAGGCGACGCCCAAGCCACTGTGACGGCCGTGCCCATCGGCCATCGCGGCAGCGCCGGCTTCGCCCCGCGCGGGCACGAAGCGGATCCTGCTGCGTCGGCCAATGGCGTCGGCCACGGGCAGATTGTGGATGGAGATGACGCCAAACACGGCATCTACACCATAGGCTTCCAACACGCGGACAATGGCTTCGGCAACGGTAATGCGTTCGTTGCTGTCCATGTACTTTGGCTCCGCGTGGAGGCCTGCATCAGTGGAAGGTGTGATCTGCTCGGTTGTCATGGCTTCGCTGCTCATCGGCTCCATCCCATTGGGGTACGTTCAAGTCCCAGATAAATGCTCTTCTGCTGCATGTAGGCCAGCAGGCCCTGGCGGCCTTTTTCGCGGCCCAGTCCGCTCTCCTTGAAGCCACCGAACGGTGTTGAGATGGAGAATTTCTTGTAGGTGTTGATCCACACCGTTCCTGCCTGAAGGCCTTTGGCAAGGTGCAGGGCGCGGCGGTAGTCACTGGTCCAGATACCGGCTGCCAGCCCAAACACGCTGTCGTTGGCCTGTGCGATCAAGGCGTCTTCGTCGTCGAAGGGCTGTGCGATCAGGACCGGGCCGAATATCTCCTCGCGGCAGGCGCGGGCGTTCGCGGGCAGGTCCTCGATCAGGGTAGGCAGGTAATAGCTGCCCATTTCCAGGTTGCTGTCGGCCGGGGCGCAACCGCCAAAGCGCAGGCGGCCACCGTCGGCCAATGCGGACGCTACATAAGCGGCGACGCTGTCGCGATGGGCATGGTTGATCAAGGGGCCAATGTGCACGCCGTCGTGCTCGGGATGGCCAATGCGCAGGCCACGCGCAACTTCTTCCAGACGCTCGATGAAGGACGCGTAGCGGGAGCGGTGCACAAATAAACGGGATCCTGCGATACAAGCCTGCCCGGCCGAGCTGTAGATGCCGTAGGCAACACCTTGAACGGCCAGTTCGATGTCGGCGTCGTCGAGCACGATGGTCGGAGATTTGCCGCCAAGCTCAAGCGAGGTCGGAATCAGCTTGTCGGCGGCAACATGCGCAAGATGGCGGCCGGTGCTGGTGCCGCCGGTGAAGGATATCTTGCGCACCAGCGGATGCCGGGCAATGGCCTCGCCGATGATGGAGCCTCGCCCGGGTAGCACGCTGAGCAGGCCGGCGGGCAAACCGGCTTGTTCAAACAGCCGGGCCAGCGCCAATGCTGCCAGCGGTGTTGCTTCGGCGGGTTTGAGTACCACCGCGTTTCCGGCAGCAAGGGCCGGTGCGATCTTCTGCATCTCGCTGGCAATGGGGGAGTTCCACGGCGTTATCGCGCCGATCACGCCGATCGGCTCGTAGCAGCTGAAGCTGATGAAGTCCGCGCTGCGTGGGCTGGGAAGTTCGCCATCCAGGGTTTCGCAGACAGCGCCGAAGTAGCGCGCCGTGGCTGATGCGCTGTCCACCAGCGCCCTGGATTCGGCCAGTGGCTTGCCGTTGTCGCGGGTCTGCAGGCGTGCAAGCGGTTCGCGCTGGGCGGCTATCAGGTCGGCGACGCGGTGGAGGACTGCGGCACGCTGGTGTGCCGGTTGCTCCCGCCACGCCGGGTTGCGCCACGCAAGCTCGGCACCGTTTATCGCGTACTCGACATCGTTGAGGTCGGCTGCATGCAGTTGCGCATTGATGCTCTGGTCGGCAGGGAATAGTGAGCGCATCAGCGTGCCGCCACCCTGGCGCCATTGCCCGCCCACCGGGATGTCATGTTCAATCAGCGGTGCCACGTTGTGGATGCTCATGCCAGCGGCTCCAGTAGCTGCCGGCAAGCGCGTACCGCACTGAGCGCAGCCAGCATCGATGTCTTCGGATTGCCGGGGAGCGGATGCGCGGCCAGCTCGATCGTCATCTCGCCGAAACCGCCGCGCGCATGGATGCGGTGGGTGTTGCGGCGGGTGTGTGGGTCCACCATGAGCAGCACCCGGGTCGCGTCCATGCCGATGCCATTGAGCGCGATGGTCGCAGCCACGTTCGCGTTTGCAGGGAAGGCATGTGCCGCCTCGCCGGCGGTGCCCTCGAAGAACACGGTGGGTTCGGTGACACTGTCGAGGTTGATCATCTGCTCGGCGGCCGAACCGCGCCAGCTGGCAGTTCCCTTGCGTGAGATGTAGACCACTTCGTCCAGGCCGGCTTCACGAGCAGCGGCGAGTCCATCCATGCCGGCGACGGCGCCGGAGAGCAGCTGCAGGGTCGCACCACCACTGCGTGCGGCGTATAGCAGCTGCTGGTAGAGCGTTGTGTCGGCCAGTGCGCCTACCGAGACTACGGCCAGCCGCCATCCGCGTTGCAATGCAGGAACGCCATGCTCGGAAAGCGCTGCATGGCCGGCGCATTCCAGGACCAGGTCCGGTACCGCGTCCAACTGTTTGATATCCTCAAGCACAGCGATGCCCCGTGGTTCCAGTTCAGCGGCTATGTCTCGTCTGAACTCAGCGGGGACGATCACCCAAGCCACGCTTACGCCATCGGGCAAGCGCGCGACGACTTCACGCGCCATGGCGCCATAGCCGATCAACAGGATGCGTTTACTGCAGGTGCGGGTCATTGCGGGAGAGCTCCTTGTGAAACCGGATTTCAGATCGAGCGGCGGCCATCACGAAACGAGGCTGTTGGGTTTGGGCCACGCGGCTGACGGCGGCTTAGACCTGGCGGTTGAAACCACCGGACACATCGATGCAGCTGCCGGTGGTGTAGGAAGCCAGCGGTGATGCCAGGAAAAGCAGGGCACGTGCGGGCTCATGCGGGCGACCCATGCGGCCCATGGGGATGCCGCGTCGCGCGGCGATACGAGCGGTCCAGTCGTTCCAGTCCAGATCGGTGTCACTGCGGCTTTCATAGCGGCGCCGCCATTGGCCGGACTCGACCATGCCCAGCAGGATGGAGTTGACCCGGATTCCTTTGGCAATCAGCTCCTGTGCCAGAGAATGGGTGAGGTTGAGCAAGGCGGCGCGGGCAGCGGAGGTGGCAATCATGTGCGGCTCCGGCTGCAGTGCCAATAGCGAGTTGACGCAGGTCACCGAGGCGCAGTCACTGACTTCCAGCTGCGGTAGGAAGGCCTGCAATGGATGCAGGACACCGAACAGCTTGAGCCGCGTTTCGTCAAGCCAATCCTCCTCGACGGTCTCGGCCAGCGAAGCTACGCGGCCCTGGCCGGCGTTATTGATCAGCATGTCGGTGCCGCCAAAGCGCGCATGCACCGCATTGGCGAAGTCGTGCATGGTGGCGCGGTCGAGAACATCGCCGCTGTAGGCCAGCAGCTCGGCATCAGGATACTCACGGCGGAGCATGCTTTCGGCCTCTGCCAGTCGTTGCGCATCACGGCCGCAGAAGGCCACGCGTGCACCGTGCGCCAGCAGCAGGCGGACGGTCTCCAGTCCAATGCCGGATGAGCCGCCGGTGACTACCGCAGTGCGTCCCTGGACTTCGAATTTCATGGTGTTCCTTTGGCAAGGGGTATGCCGCGCGCGGCTTCCAGCACGGTTTTGGCGAAGGACGCAGGAGCGTCCAGGTAGCAGGCGTGGCCGGCACCCGGCAGCAAGCGCAATGGGGCCTTGAGGCGTAGTGCCAGAGCGCTGACGTCAGCCGGTGGGGTGATGTTGTCCACGTCGCCGCTGACCACACGCGTGGTGCCGGACCACTTCGTCAGATAACGCCAGATGTCATCGTGAGCCAGCATCGCGCAGGCCTGCCCGAAGCCGGCTGGGCGCAGGCGCCGCATTGAGTCCTGCACGGCCGACAGGGCTTCAGCGGCGGGATGCGGGCGCAACAGACCCGGGGCACGTTGCAAGGCGTACTCCTCAGGGCCCAAGTTGGCCAGCAGTTGTACCCGCTCACTGCACGCACGTGTGCGTGCAGCCGCGGGTGCATTGGCATAGCCTTGGGCGGGGTCTGCAAGCAGCAGCACATGCACATGCTGCGGATGGGCGGCCGCATAGGCGGCTGCCATCATTGCTCCCAACGAATGCCCGACCAGTACGAACCTGTGCAGACCAAGCGCATCCACAAGACCGTGCAAAGCATTGGCATAGTCGCTTGCCTTGGGCTGCGGTTCGGCCAGGGCATCACTATCGCCGTAGCCTGGGGCATCCCAGGCAATGACCCGTACACGCTGCGTCAGCAGCGTCGACAGCAGCTGCCATGATCCAGCGCCGGAACCAATGCCATGCAGCAATACCACCGCGAGCCCACTGCCGCATTCGCGAAAGCTGATTCTGCGTCCTGCCACGATCTGGCAGCGTTGCTGCCAGTGCAGCGACTCGCTGGGCGAGGCGATACGGGATGCGCTAGCTGACATTGCAGTTGGCCTCAGTTGCGCTTGATCTTGGACAGCGGGTGATCCACCGGATAGGTCGGTATGCGCGGTTTGGGCGAGCCCAGCATCACGCACATCAGGGCTTCTTCCTGGCCGTGGTTGAACAGGCCGCGGTAGATGCCCGGCGGGATCGAGATGAGGTCGCGCTCGGTCAGTTCGGTTTCGAAGCGTTCGCCGTTTTCCTCCAGCGTCAACATGATCTTTCCACGCAGTATGAAAAACACCTCTTCGACATCATCGTGCAGGTGCAGCGGACCTTCGCACTGGGCTGGGAGCACCATCGTCGAGAATGTGAAGCTGTCCGAAGGGACGGTGTTGTTGTCCGCGCCAACGCCGGTTGCACCGGTACCCATGTAGCGCATCTGTGCACGCCGGTACTTGGGGTCGAAATCGGCCTGGAACTTCAATGCGTCCCAGTCATAGCTGCGGCTCTGGTAGCGCGCGATGCGCGGCTGCATGCGCTCATCAAGACTGACGGTGCTCTGTGCGCGTATAGCGACGTCTGGCTTACTCATTGTCGATCTCCATGTCATTCAACAAACGGTGGCCGGCATGTCGTCGTCGGAGGGTGCCGGGTTCTCCCAGCGCTGATCGCTGGGCAAAGCGCTGCCGGGCCCGCTGTGCGCGAGCACGTCAATAGGTGTTGTTCGACGGCGGCGCGCGGTCAGCGCAACGTCATCAAGTCATAGTTCGGGTTGGCCAGGTCACTGGCATTCAATGGGCGTGAGGTTGCCATCCAGCGTCGCCCGAGCTTGATGGCGCGCGGGTCGCTGAAGGCGACCATGTGTTGCAGACGACTCTGCTTGTCAAGTTGGAAGTAGATGTCCCGGCCATCGGCGCTGGCGCGGTGAACGCTGATGTTGTGCTGCGAGTGCAGGCCGAGGATCTGGATGTTCATGCCGTGCTGATCGGACCAGAGCCAGGGAACGTCGTCGTAATTTGCGTCCAGACCCAACAGGCCGCGGGCCG
The DNA here is from genome assembly GCF_056760015.1 of Stenotrophomonas sp. STEN029. NCBI lineage: Bacteria > Pseudomonadati > Pseudomonadota > Gammaproteobacteria > Lysobacterales > Lysobacteraceae > Stenotrophomonas > Stenotrophomonas sp. STEN029. Next base: position 27,415 of record NZ_JBRREC010000038.1, read on the forward strand.
AGGCAATGCCCTGGTTCTGCGCGTTGGCCCAGGACTGCACGCAGAGCCCGTGTACCGGATGCTGGGCAACATCGCCTGCTGCGTAGATGGCCGGATCGCTGGTGCGGCCACTGCCATCCACGACGATGCCGTGGTCGACCTTCAGGCCAGCCGCCTGTGCCAGCTCGGTATTGAGTTGTGCGCCAGCGCCAACCAGTACCGTGTCGTAGACAAGTGCATCGGCTTCTGTGCGCACCTCCACACCCTGAATTGTTTGCGTGAGAGAAAGATCGCCGCATTGCAGTCGCAAGGTGATGTCCTGCTCGCGATGCAGGCTGGCCAGACGCTCGGCAACGTCCGCACCTATGCTTCGACCACACAAGTGTGTTCCGCGCTCGTAGATGACGACTTCGATGCTGCGCGTACGCGCCATCGCTGCAACTTCCAGTCCAATCCAGCCGCCACCAACGATGGCCATGCGCCGGCAGCTGTGCAAGCGCTGGCGCAGCAGGAGTGCATCATCTGCGCTGCGTAGCACGACGACGCCTTCAAGCTGCGCCCATTGCGGATCAGGCAGGCGTGGGCGGCTGCCGGTAGCAAGCAGGAGCCGGTCGTATGGCAGTGAAGTTCCGTCATCCAGAATCACGTTCTGCGACTGCCGTTCGATGACGCAAGCGCGACGCGGTCGGTGCCAGTGCAGGTTCAGCGCGTCAATCGTGTCCTGTGGGAACAGACGCAACTGCGCCGGCTCGCGCTCACCGCTCAACACATCCTTGGACAACGGCGGGCGCTCGTAGAAGTCGTGCGATTCATCGGCGACCACACTCAGGCGCTGGGCATAGCCCAGGTCACGCAGCGTCTTTGCTGCCCAACCCGCTGCCTGGCCGCCGCCGACGATGACCATGTCGCGAATAGTGTTCATGCGACGGGCACCTCCCTGGCGCGGAGTTGGCGGCGGGTGTTGGCATCAATGCCGCCTTCGACTGCCCACTCGGTGAATGATTCAACCGAGTGTTGCAGTTCGCGTGGCGTCCACGCTTCGGTCAGGTGATCTTCATTGGTGTAGAACTCGAAAGCGCCGCCGGTTGGGCTACGCACATACCAGAAGTAAGCAGAGGAGATCGGGTGTCGGCCGGGGCCGAGGAAGGTAGCCCAGCCAGCACGGCTCATCGCCAGTCCGCCGCCGAAGACTTCCTGGATGTCGCGCACGGTGAAGGCGACATGATTGAGCCCGCGCGCCTTGCCCGGGCGGTGCAGCAGGAACAGGTCATGGTGGCCGGCGCGGGCGGAAACGCGCAGGAAAACGCCGCGGCCGACATAGCGGTCGGAGACCTGGAAGCCAAGTTTCTCGCGGTAGAAACGCTCCATGGGCTCAAGTTCATCGACGAAGAACACCGCATGACCGATGCCAATTGGCGTTGCTCTCTCGTATACCGGGCTGGGTTGATCCACGCGCCGCATATCCCCCCATTGGTTGATCGGTGGCGAGGGTTGCAGTTCCACCGGACGTCGGGTGCTGAGCCGGAACTGCAGGGTCATGCCATTGGGGTCACGACAGCTGACACCTTCGGCATCAAGCGAGTAGCCCGGTTGCCCAACCAATGCTTCGGCCAGGTGCTGCAGGGCTGTTGCGGAGGCGACACCCCAGGTTACCCTGCGCAGGGTGGATCCAGGCTCGATGGCCTGGGGCAGCCTTGGATCGTCCAGCGGGTAGAGCGTTACCCGTGAGCCGTCCAGTGTTTCCACGCTGTGGCAGCCATTGCTGCAACGCGCGGAGGCGACTGGACTCAGGCCGAAATCGTTGAGGAAGCGCTCGCAGTCCGCAAGGTTCTCGACTCCAAACTCGTATTCTTCAATACCGATGATCTGCATGACTACCATTCCAAAGGGTGGTGACGGGGCGGTGAGGCCAGCGTGACAGGCAAACGGCGACAGCTATGGGTATCGGTTGGATCCAACATCGATCCAGCTAGGACGCGTGCAGGAATCCCTCGATTTCGAGCGCGGCTTTCTTTACCTGCATGCTCAACGACAGCTTCAGGTCCGGTGGCAGCACCGAGCGCGGAACCATTACGCTGATCGAGGCCAGTACGTTGCCTTCGCGATCACGTAGCGGATAGGCCACCGATGACACGCCGGGTTGATAGAACGACTCGCTGATGGCGTGGCCGCGAGCGCTGTCGGTGCCAAGCAGGTCGATCAGTTCCTGCGGTGTCTTCGGGCCCTGCTCGGAGGTGAAAGAAAAATTTGGCTCCGGGAACAATGTGCTTACCTCCTGCTCTGGCAGGGACATCAGCAACACCCGGCCGATGGCGGTGCAGTGCGCGGGAAGGCGGGTGCCGACGCCGACGCCCAAACCGATCTCGCCGACCGCGCTTGCCCGCGCGACGTACACGATGTCGCGCCCATCCAGCACGCACAGGTGCGCGGAGTAGCTGCTCGTGTCGCGCAGGCGCTGTATCACCGGCTGGCCGATCTGCACGATGTCCATCGATGACAGATAGTCAAAGCCGAGGCGCAACACGCTGATGCCCAAGCTATAGCCGCCGCTGGCGGTATTGCGGGTGAGGAAACGCATCTGTTCCAGTGTCTGCACCGTGCGGTACACCGAGGCTTTGGGTAGCCCAGTGCGCTGGCAGACCTGGGTGAAGCTGAGTTCACCTCGGTTCTGGCCAAACAGCAGCAGCATGTTCAGGCCCTTCTCCAGCGCCGGCACCATGTAGCGGTTCTGTTCTTTCAGCGATGTTGCCTGGGGCGATAACATTTCCGCCATCCTTCTAGTTGAAAACAAAGCCGCCGTTGACGGGCAGGGTCTGCCCGGTGACGAAATCAGAGAGGTTTGAAAGCAGGTACAGCACCGTGCCGTCGATGTCGGCCGGGAACTGCGCGCGTGGCAGGCTGCGGCCGTTCTGGTACAGCGCGTGACGTTCAGCCGGGACGTACTCGGTGGCCTCGCAGCGGGTCAGGCCCGGCGCAATCGCGTTGACGCAGATGCCGTCGGCACCCAGCTCGCGCGCCATGGATCGGGTCATTGCCAGTACGGCGCCCTTGCTTGCCACATAGGCCAACAGACGCGGTGCACCCCATAGGGCGGTATCGGACGCGAGCATCACGATCTTGCCGTTGCCGGATGCACGCAGATGGGGCAGGGCGGCGCGACTGACCAACCAGGTACCACGGACATTGACCTGCAGCGTTCGATCCCAGACCTCGGTCGCCAGCTCGTCCATCAACGGCCCGCCTATGCCGGTGGCAATGGCGGCGTTGTTGACCAGGCCGTCAATTCCACCCATCAGTCGCGCGGCCTCGGCGACGGCGGCGTCCACGGACGCGGGATCGGCGAGGTCGATCGCCACCGCATCAGCCTGCGCGCCTTCCGCGCGCAACTGCTGCAGCGCGCCGCTGGTATCCAGTACGTCGGCCACCACTACCCGCGCACCGGCGCGGGCAATTGCCGAGGCGAAGCTCAGGCCCAAGCCGCGTGCGGCGCCGGTGACCAGTACCTTGCGTCCGTCCAGCAAGAGGTGTTTGACGACAGCCTTGCTCATGCGTGCGCTGCCTCGTTTGCAGCGGGTGCCAGCGCCGACTGGTGGTCGAGCTGGCGCTCTGCCATCTTCTGCATTGCGCGGCGCACCCGGGTCAGCCCGGCATCATGCGCATAGAGGAACTCCTGGTTGCGTGCCCCGGGAGCGAGGTTCTCCAGAATCAAGCGATCCTGCTCCAGCACGTCCCAGTGCAGTTGCTCCAGGCGCGTGCGGTACATGAAGCGCCAGACATCGCGCTGCCACCCCTGCACCTTACGGATCCGCCAGAAGAAGACCCGGCAATTGGCCTCGTCCACGGGCACGGTCATGCCCACGATCCAGAACGGACCACCTGGCCCGAACTGCGCTCGATAGGGGATGGATAGACGCAGCCAGAACGCGCCGCTGTGACCAAATTCGACCCAGTCGAAGTTGACGCCGCGCTGGCCGGTTTTCTCGAAGATGAAGCCGGTGTTGGTGGGAACCACCTGCATTTCGGCGCTGCGGTCGCCTTCGGCCATGGAGTGTGAGGCCGCGTGCAGGTAGGCACCGTGCATAGGGTCCATGACATTGTCGATCGCATACTGGTAGCCGCACTGCCAGCCTGCGGTGCACAGGAAGTTGCTGTACTGGGCGCCGTCCTCCAGTTCCTCAGGCAGGAGCAACGGTGGCACCTCCGCCTGCGGATCGAGGGCGAAGTACAGGAAGATCGCGCCATGCCGTTCCTGCACCGGGTAGCTGCGCAGGCACTGGCTGCCTACCAGCGGGCAGGCGCTCACCGCGGGTACATCCCTGACCGTGCCGCTGCCATCGACCTCGACGCCGTGATACCAGCAGGCAATGCGTTCGCCCAGGTTCCAACCCATCGACAAACGTGCCCCGCGGTGTGGGCAGCGATCTTCCAGTGCATGCACGCGGCCGCCGTGATCGCGCCACAGCACGATGTTTTCACCCAGGCGGGTGATGCCCAGCGGGGCATTGGATACTTCCCAGCTCGCGACGACCGGGTACCACAGTTCGCGCAGGCCGCGGCGCAGGTGCGCTTCAATCGCTGTCTTGCTTGCCATCAATGCTCCCTCCCAGGATGCGTTGCGTGTGCAGGATCAATAGCCCAGAGCGGCAAAGGCTTTATGGAACGAGACTTCGGTCCAGGCTTTGCCGCCGGAGTCGTAAACGCCTAACTCGTTGAGCTGCTGGACCAGATCGGCGACCTCGCTGGCACCGTTGCTGAAGGCTTGCTCAAGCGCGTGTACGAGCCGCAGTTCGTGCTCGTTGGCAGCACGGGTACGGGTCTGCCAGACGATGTTGTCGTAGCGGCCGGGCTGCTCGATGGTGCCTGCGCCCGGATCATTGGTAGGCAGCGGCTTCTGCCACTGCTTGAGCTGCGGATTGAAGTCGAGTTGCATACTCATGCGACGTGCTCCAGGCCCGCGTCGATGCTGGACAGATCGATCTGTATGTCCTCGCCCTGCATCCGCAACGGATAAGTGCGCAGGTCACGGCCGCCAGGTTCGCGCAGGCAGCGGCCACTGCGAATGTCGAACACCGCCTCATGCAGTGGGCATTCGACCTTGCCGTCTTCAACGAATCCCTGACTCAGCAGGGCATAGGCATGCGGGCAGACATCTTCCAGGGCGTAGTAATCGCCATTCACCAGGAATATGCCGATTTCCTTGCCAGCGACCTTGGTCGCGAAGGGATATTCGTCGCGTACCTGCGACTGATTACAAACAGTTTTCCACGTCATGCTGTTCTGCCCGCTCATCGGTGTTGAGGGTGAGGTTTTATATTTGAAACTAAATCTCATTACAGAAACTACGATTCAACATAGCAGTCACTGGTTTGGCTGCAATAAGGAAAGTGGCCGTTTACATGTGCTGGTATTCACAGATTCGATACTTGGCGTGTTTTATTTACTTTGAATTTGCGAAGTGGGTGGTGTGTGCCCCGGAGGCTGGCAGCATTGGTTTGACTGGTGAAACTAAATCGCCATTCATATGCCTTGATTCAAGAGGTTCTGCCCTGTTTTGCGTGTTACAAGGCGCCCGTTTGTATTGCGTATTGCGCGCGTGCTGGAACCCAGGGGGCTGGATGCTGGAGGTGCGTATTGGTGATCCTGCGTAGTGCTGGGGAATATCGGTATGGCTGGGTCGGTAAATGACCAAGGCTGCGCAATGTGGGCGCCTGATGGTTTTGAACGAGAACCAATCTGTTCGGTTGAATATAGAATTGGTTATTGCCGGGTTTCTTTGGGATTTGTCTTAAAAGGGGTGAGCTTGAGTAGAAACTGGAGTGGGCTTGGCAGTGTTGTTTTATTCATTCTTGTACTCGCGGCGGCGGTGGGCGCTAAAGGAAGTCGGTTGCGAGCCGATATATAGGGCAGTTCTCCGCGCGGACCTTATCTGTTTCTCTCATGGTGATTATTTCGGCAGTGCTTGCAGCGGTTGTGGTCGGAGGCTTGGTCTGGCTCTGGCTGCGCGGCAATGACGAATCGGCGCAGCCGCAGCGACGTGCGTATTCGATTCCGGCTGCGGGGAAGGACGGCGCCGTGTCCGAGGCCCGCCCGCTTGTCTGCACCGAAGATCTGCAGAGGCGATTTGTGCTCGCTGCGCTAGGGAGCGCCGATGCAGGGGCCGATGAGCTGCGGGTGCAGCGGGCGGTGGTTGATGATGTGGTGGCGGCATTGAGTCGTGCCGACATGTCTTCGCGCTACACGCCACGGCGGCCGAACCTGCTGCCGCAGCTGATCCAGAGCGTCAATGACAGCGCCGCCTCGTCGCGTTCAATCGCCCGCATCATCGGTAGCGATGCGGTATTGGCAGCCACGCTGCTGCGCATCGCCAACAGTTCACTCTATCGACTGCAGCAGCAGGACGTGCAGAGCATTGAGCGGGCGGTGACCCTGATCGGCAACGATGGTATCCGCCAGATCATTTCCGCTGCGCTGGTACAGCCGGTGATGGAGTCGGCCAGGGGAGAGGACGCAGAGTTCGCACGGCTGCTGTGGGAGCACACCTTGCGGGTGTCACTGGCTGCGGCCGATCATGCGCGCAGTGTCGAGCACGAGGACGGGTTTGCAGCACAGTTGGCTGGTTTGCTGCTGGGGCTTAGTGCGGCCATGGCGATGCAGGCAGCCGCAGACGTGCTCGCCAAACCGCCGTTACGCATGCGCGAGCCGGGAACCCTGCTGGAAGTGCTGGCGCGGTGCCGGGGGCCTACCGCAGTGCGGATTGCCGAACACTGGAAGTTGTCGGCGCCCATCGTGCAGGCACTCAAGCAGGTGGATGCAGGTGCAGCGACAGGTTTGGCGCGGTCATTGCAGGTTGGTCAACTTGCGGCCAGCGCGGCAATGCTGCATGCGCAGGGTTTGATGAGCGAGGCAGATGCCTGCGCGGCGCTCGCCGTGGAGCTACCCGAGCATGTGGCGATGTGGCTATGGAAGCGCATGCACCAGGCTGATGGCGTGCAGGAATGAAGTGTCCAGGCGAGGGCGACGCGGGCTGGGGCGGCCTCTCCGTCGGTCGCAATGCGGTTGCTGCTATCCGACATGGCATACAACCGCGGGTCCAGTAACGTAACCCGGGTAAGCGCAGCCCACCCCGGTGGCGAGGACTTGGTGATCTGTCAGGCTTTCTGCCATCGGCCTTGGTGCCCAGCGCTTGCTCGGGCTACGGTTGGGCGGATATCGAGTAGTGTGTCGATGGCGTGGTTCAGAGCTGCGACTCCAACGGCAGCCAGCTGATCATGCGCGTGCTGGTGCGCTGCATGAGGCTGGTGTCCGGTTCGGTACGCAGGCTGATTGGAGGGGTATTGTTGCGGTCCAGCCAGCGCAGTTCGTGGTCCTTGTTGAGATAGACCCAGTAGCTGAGCTCTGCACTGGATAGGCGCAGGTATTCCTGCTGCAACCGCGCGGCCAGCACCGGGTCATCGAACAGCGCGCCCATTTCGGTATTGAGGTAGGCCGAGCGCGGGTCGAGGTTGAACGAACCGACGAAGCCGCGGCGATCATCAATGACGAAGGCCTTGGTATGCAGGCTTGCACCGCTGCTGCCGAAGGTGGATGCCTTCTCGATGTGGTCACGGGCCTTGAGTTCGTACAGCTGCACGCCGCCAGCCAGCAACGGGCGCCGGTAATGCATGTAGCCGCTGTGCACGGCGGCTACGTCGTTGGCCGCCAGCGAGTTGGTGATGATGCCGACCTGCACGCCGTTCTCGGCCTGCTGTATCAAGCCCTTGGTGCCGACCGCACCGGGCACGAAGTAAGGCGAGATCAGCAGTGATTTGTGTTCAGCGCTGCCCAGTACCTCGACCAGCCGGGTGACCAGCCATTGGCTGCTGTCGCCACCACTGGGCTTGCGAGGGGGATCGGAGTGGATGCTCACGCCGTCAGTCCAATGCAGGTCCAGCTGCTTGCTGAGATAGGCATCGGTGAAATGCGCTCGCACGCGCTGAAGATAGGGTTCGGCTTCCTGTTGGCGGGCGTCCAGCTCGGCCTGGCTGATGAAGTTGGCCATCTGCTGGTCGGTGCTGTAATGCAGGGCTGCAATCGGCACCACGGCGTCGCTGTTCCAGAAGTCATCGAATACCGTGCTGGCTTCGCTGGCCACCGGACCGGCGAGCAGCAGGTCGAGGTCGCGGAAATTCACGTCCGGGCGCGCATCGAAGTATTCGGCGCCGATATTGCGGCCGCCGACGATGGCGACGCGGCCATCGGCGATCCACGCCTTGTTGTGCATGCGGTGGTTGATGCTGAAAACCCGCTGCACCATTTCGACCAGGCGCCACAGGCCATCGCGGTTGCGGAAGGGGTTGTACAGGCGGATCTCGATGTTGGGGTGATTGTCCAGCGCCAGCATCTGTGGGTCCAGGCCGGCGGCGTTCATGTCATCCAGCAACAGACGCACGCGCACGCCGCGGACGGCGGCCTGGTAGACGTCATGTGCCAGCAGGTGGCCGAGCATGTCGTCGTGCCACATGTAGTACTGCAGGTCCAGGCTGCGTCCGGCCTGGCGGGTGATGATGGAGCGTGCGGCGTAGGCTTCGAGCCCGTCGGAGAGGTAAACCGCGCCGCTTTTGCCCGGATGTTCGGCCAGCAGCGGTCGCAGTTGGCGGTCGATCAAGGTCTGCTGTGCCTGCAGCGGCAGGGCGTGTGAAGGCGCACCGACTGCCTTCGGGGTGAGGTGGTCGCCGAGCAGCAGGCCGCTGCCCATCAACAGCAGCACAAAGGCCAGCAGATAGGCCAGGAACCGCAGCAGGCGTCTGGGGCGATGCTTGTTTTCCATGGGCGCATCCTAGCGGTGTTCGTGATCAGGCGTCAGTTTGTCCTGATTCCATGACGTTCCGGGGGTGCGGGGAGCGCCCCCGTTGGGCGAGAATCGGGGTTTGCGTTTGCCGCGAGCCCTGTGATGACCGAACGTTCTTCCTCCTTCCGAGCGCCCAGTCTGGTGCTGCAGATTGTCATTGGCCTGATCGCCGGCATCGTGCTGGCGATGGCCTGGCCTGCCGCTGCCACCGCTGTCGGCCTGCTCGGTACGGTATTCATTTCCGCGCTGAAGGCGGTTGCACCGATCCTGGTGCTGGTGCTGGTCACGGCCTCCATCGCCAATCATCAGCAGGGGCAGAAGACCCATATCCGGATGATCCTGATGCTGTACATGATTGGCACCCTGGCCGCGGCCATGGTTGGCGTGGCGGCCAGCTTCCTGTTCCCCAGCACGTTGACGTTGAAGACGGTTGAAAGCGCCATGAGCGCGCCGGGCGGCATAGGCGAGGTGCTCAATACCCTGCTGATGCAGATCGTCGACAACCCGGTGCACGCACTGCTCAACGCGAACTACATCGGTTTGCTGGCCTGGGCGGTGGGTCTGGGCCTGGCCCTGCGCCACGCCAGCCAGACCACGCGCAACCTGGTCAGTGATTTCTCCGATGCCATCACCTGGGTGGTGCGGTTGGTGATCAAGCTGGCGCCGCTGGGCGTGTTCGGTATCGTTGCCTCGTTGTTGGCCGAGTCCGGTCTGGGCGCATTGAAGGACTACCTGCATCTGCTGGCGGTGCTGATCGGCGCGATGCTGTTCATGGCCTTCGTTGGCAATCCGCTGATCGTGGCCGTGGTGACCCGCCGTAACCCTTATCCCTTGGTGCTGCGCTGCCTGCGCGAGAGCGGTATCACTGCGTTCTTCACCCGTTCCTCGGCGGCCAATATTCCGGTCAACATGGAGTTGTGCCGCAAGCTCGGCCTGCATGAGGACACTTATTCGGTAGCGGTGCCACTGGGCGCGACCATCAACATGGCCGGTGCGGCGATCACCATCTCCGTGTTGACCCTGGCGGCGGTGAATACCCTGGGCTACGCGGTCGATGTGCCGACCGCGCTGCTGCTCAGCGTGGTTGCCGCTATTGGTGCCTGCGGCGCCTCCGGCGTGCCGGGTGGCTCGCTGTTGCTGATTCCACTGGCCTGTGGCCTGTTCGGCATCTCCAATGAAGTTGCCATGCAGGTGGTCGGCGTCGGTTTCGTTGTCGGCGTGGTGCAGGATTCGGCTGAAACCGCCTTGAATTCGTCCACCGACGTGGTGTTTGTCGCGGCGGCCGAACAGGCACGCGGGCGCGCCTGATGGCAATGGCCGGGCGCGTCACGCCAGCGGTACGCATCGGCGTTTCGATAGCGATTGCGACCGGTCTGTATGGCATCTCGTTTGGTGCGTTGGCGGTGGCGTCGGGTTTCAGCGTGGCACAGACCGCCGCGCTGAGCCTGTTGATGTTCACCGGTGGCTCGCAGTTCGCCTTCATCGGCGTGATTGGTGCTGGTGGTGCAGGCGCGGCGGCGTTCGGCGCCGCCACCTTGCTGGGCATCCGCAACGCGGTGTATGGCGCGCAGATCAACCGCATGTTGCGCCCGCGTGGCTGGCTGAAGCCGTTGGCGGCGCAGGTCACCATCGATGAATCGGCCGCCACTGCGGCAAGCCAGAGCGATCCGCAGGAACAGCGTCGCGGCTTCTGGGTAGCGGGGCTGGGCGTTTACCTGTGCTGGAACCTGTTCACCCTGCTCGGCGCATTGCTTGGCGATGCGTTGGGTGACCCGCGCCAGTGGGGCTTGGATGGTGCGGCTGTGGCGGCCTTCCTGGGATTGCTGTGGCCGCGACTACGTTCACGCGAGCCGGTGGCGATTGCCGTGGTCTGTGCCTTGGTGACGGTGCTGGCGCTGCCGTGGGTGCCGCCCGGGGTGCCGATTCTCCTGGCTGCGGCAGTGGCCGCGGTTTGGGGCTGGTTTGGGCATGGCCCGGCGGATGAGGGGTTGGAGCCCGATGTCGCGCCCAAGGTCGAGCAGGAGTCGGCACGATGACACTGTGGGCGTGGATCGTCTTGGGCTGCGCTGCCGCGTGGGCGATCAAGTTCGCTGGCTACCTGGTGCCACTGCGCTGGCTGGAATCACCGCGCATGAACCGCGTTGCAGGCTGCCTGACGATAGGCCTGCTGGCCTCGTTGACCGCGATGAACACCGTGTCGGCCGGGCAGGGGCTGGCCTTCGATGCGCGCATTGGCGCGTTGCTGGCCGCGGCGGTCGCCCTGATGCTGCGGCTGCCGTTCTTGCTGGTGGTGATTATTGGTGCGACGGCCGCGGCGGTGATCCGATTGCTATAAGCGCAGTTGGCGGATGTGGGGGCGGCGTCAGCCGCGAAGCTGACCATCTCTCCGGTCACGACACAAAACGACGCCTGACGATCTGCAGTCGCAGGCGTTCGGCACACGGCCCATTCACCGGCTTCGCGGCTGACACCGCTCCAACAAGACCTGAGGGGCCTTGGCCTAGAACTTCTGCTCGGCTGCCAGGTAGCGCCACTGGCCTTCGGGCATCTTGCTCAGGCCGATGCGGCCGATGCGCAGGCGACGGATCTGTTCGGCCTTGAGGCCAACCTGGCTGCACATGAACTGCAATTGGCCCGGGCGCACGTCCTTGATTGCGAAACGCAGGCGCTGCTCGCTTTGCCAGCTGATCTTGGCCTGCGGCAGGCTGCGGCCTTCATGGACCAGGCCATGGGTGAGCCTGGGCATCGCCCACGGGGTCGGTTCGCCGCTGACTTCGACCACGAACTCCTGTTCCAGGCTGGCGCCGGATTCCTGCAGGTGGCGGCGTACGCGCCAATCCTGGGTCAGCACGACCAGGCCGCTGGCGGCATCATCCAGCGGCATCAGGTAGTCCAGGCGCTGGAAATGACGGCGCAGCGAACGGATGCCGGAGGCGTCGTCGGCAAAGCGGTTGTCGTCGGCCAGCAGCGCGAACAATTGTTCTGCGGTACAGCCAGCCGGCTTGTTGATCAGGAAGGTGGCGGCTTCAGCGGTTTCGGTGCTGCCTTCGGCGGCCAAGGTGATGATTTCCTCGCTGACCATGGTCTGCGGGGTCTCCACGACCACGCCATCGACGCTGATCCAGCCGCCTTCGATGTACTGCTGGGCCTGCGAGCGCGAGCACTGCAGCTGCGCGGCAACGCGCTTGTCGAGACGGATCGGGGTGGTCATGGCGGCTATGGGTTCTACGAAGGGCGGGGAGTGTAGCGCTGTGGCGAGGCCGGGGCGATGATCGGCTCAGGCGGGTTCATGTTCCAAGGCGGTCAGGTACAGGCGCAGGTCGAACTCCAGCTGGTGGTAATCCGGCTCCATGTGCAGGCACAGCTGGTAGAAGGCCCTGTTGTGGTCGGCCTCTTTGATGTGGGCCAGCTCATGCACCACGATCATCCGCAGGAACTCGGCCGGGGCCTCGCGGAACACGCTGGCAATGCGGATTTCGCGACTGGCCTTGAGCTTGCCGCCGTGGTTGCGGGAAATGGCGGTATGCGTGCCCAGCGCGTGTTTGACCACCTGCAGCTTGCCGTCATACAGCACCTTGCCCAGTGGTACCGACTGGCGCAGGTGGCGCTCCTTGATGGCCTGCACGTAGTCGTAGAGCTGGCGGTCGTTGCGCACCGGATTGGGCTCGGCGTAGCGCTTGCGGACCGCTTCGCCCAGCTTGCCCGCGTCCAGCAGCTCGCGGGCGCGCTGCTGCAGGTGTTCGGGATAGCCATTCAGGTATTTCAGCGGAAGCATGGGCATTTGGGCGGGACAGGGCAGGCCGCTATGATGGCAGCCTCGGCAACAGAACCATGAACAACGACGATGGCAAAGGGTAATCCACTGCAGGAACAGCTGCTCAAGGTTGGCCTGGTGAAGAAATCGCAGGTCTCGCAGGTGGCGCGCGAGCAGGTCAAGGCGCGCCACGGCAAGGGCCCGGTCAGTGCGACCGAGAGCCAGCGCGAGGCCGATCGCGCCCGTGCCGAGAAGGCCGAAAAGGACCGCCAGCTGGCCGCCGAGCGCAATGCCCAGCGTCGCGCCGACGAGCTGCGCGCGCAGGCCAAACAGATCATCGCCGACCGCAAGCTGCCGCGCGCCGGTGAGCTGGAATACCGTTTCAACGACGGCGCAGTGATCCGTACGATGCTGGTCACCGAGGCGCTGCGCACCCAGCTGGCCAATGGTGCGCTGGTGATCGCCCGGCACGGCGACAGTTTCGAACTGCTGCCGCGCATGGCTGCGGAAAAGGTGCGTGAGCGTGACGCCAGCCTGATCGTCCTCGACCACGGCCAGAGTGCGGATACGCCGATTTCCACCGGCAATGCCGAGGACGATGCGTACTACGCCCAGTTCCAGGTGCCTGACGACCTGATGTGGTGAACGCTGTGCTCGCGCCGCTTGGCGCGGGCCGACGCCTGTGGTGAGCGGCCAGCCCTCCGCCGGTGGAACTTGTTCAGGCAGCTGTACGCCTGGCCGCCAGCCCTTGAATTGTGTCCAGGGAGGCGGCAATTTGCCTGTGTTGCTGTACGTGGAGACAGGACATGGCTACCGGTTGGGCGGGCGACACCGCCGTTCAGGATCAGATTGACGCCACCGTCGAGGACGCGATCAAGCGTGCGCGCAGCCGCATGCCCAGCGGCCCGGGGCTGGAACATTGCGAAGAATGTGATGCGCCGATTCCAGAAGCACGGCGCAAGGCCGTGCCCGGCGTGAGGTTGTGCATTGCCTGCCAGCAGGCGCAGGACGAGGACGAGGCGTTTGCCGGCTATAACCGGCGCGGCAGCAAGGACAGTCAGCTGCGCTAGGAACGATGGCTGTGTCTGTGCCTGTTGTGGTCGTCGCTGTGGTTTGCGGCTTTGGCTGTTGTTTCAGCCCTGCTCCTGCTCGTCATCCTCGCGAAGGCGGGGATCGCTCTG
>NZ_JBRREC010000039.1:0-38929 GCF_056760015.1 Stenotrophomonas sp. STEN029
GCTTAGCCCCCTCCCTTGCGCAAAGCGCAGGGGAGGGCTGGGGAGGGGTGCCGTTGCTCCAGCTCCTGCTTCTCCAAAGCCCAATCCCCAATCCCCAATCCCAGCATCAACCCGGCAACACCGCCGCAGCCCGCGCCAATGCCTCGATCCCCGCCCAATCACGTGCCTGCAACAGCTCACGCGTGGTCAACCACGAGCCGCCCACGCACAGCACATTCGGCAGGTGCAGGAACTGCGATGCGGTCTGCGCACTGATGCCGCCGGTCGGGCAGAAGCGCACGTCACCGAACGGGCCATTCCAGGCCGACAGCATGCCCACGCCACCGGCCTGTACGGCCGGGAAGAACTTGAACGTATCCAGGCCCTGCTCCAGCCCGTGCATCAGTTCCGAGGAGGTGGCAACGCCAGGCAGGAACGGCAGGTCGGTATCGCGTGCTGCGGCGTACAAGGTGTCGGTGGCGCCCGGCGAGACCGCGAAGCGGCCGCCGACGGACTTCACTTTCTCCATCTGTGCCGGGGTCAGCACGGTACCTGCGCCGACCACGGCATCCGGTACGGCCTCGACCATGGCCTTGATCGCATCCATCGCGTTTGCGGTGCGCAAGGTGACTTCGATCACCGGCAAGCCGCCGTTGAACAAGGCCTGTGCCACCTGTACAGCATCGTCGACGTTGTCGGGAGTGAACACCGGAATCACCGGTGCCAGTTTGAGCACAGCGCGTACGCGCGGATCAGCGCCGGACATCGAACTTTCCTTCGCCCATCAGGGCCATGACGTCGGCCACGCCGACGGGGTTGAAATCACCGGGAATGGAATGCTTCAGGCAGCCTGCGGCCAGGCCGAAGCGGATCGTGGTTTCCGCATCCATGCCTTCGATCAGGCCGTGCAGCACGCCGGCTGCGAAGGCATCACCACCGCCAATGCGATCGACGATATCGGTCAGCTCTTCGGCTGGCGCCAATGCACGGGTGCCATCACGGCCGAGCAGCATCGCGCCCAACGAATGGTGGCCGACGCTGTGCGCGGTGCGCTGCGTGCAGGCCATGTATTGCAGGCGCGGGAAGGCGGCGAATGCCATCGCCGCGGCAGCGTCCACGCGCGCCTGCGGCTCGGCCTGGTTGAACTCGCCGCCCAGCACCACGCCGATGTCGCGGTAGTCGGCAAACACGATGTGTGCGCAGTCGAACAGGTCACGCAGGATCGCCTTGGCGTCGCCGCCCCAACGCTCCCACAGCTTGGGGCGGAAGTTGCCGTCGAAGGAAACCTTGATGCCGCGCTCGTTGGCGGCGCGGGCCGCGGCCAGGGTGGCCTGTGCGGCTTCCATGCCCAAGGCAGGGCTGACCCCGGACAGGTGCAGCCACTGCGCGCCCTGCAGCAGCGCCGGCCAGTCGTAGCTGTCGGCGCGGGCGCTGGCAAAGGCGGAGTCGGCGCGGTCATAGACCACTTCGCTGGGCCGGTGGCCGGCACCGGTGGTCAGAAAGTACAGGCCCATGCGGCCATCGCTGCGGCGCACGCGCGAGGTGTCCACGCCGTGACGGCGCAGTTCGCCAGCTACCGCCGCACCCAGCGGGTTGTCGGCAACCACGCTGATCATCGCCACGTCGTGGCCAAAGTGTGCCAGCGACACGCCGACATTGGCTTCGGCACCGCCGGCATGCACGTCCAGCGTGGGCGACTGCAACAACAGCTGGTTGCCAGGCGCGCCCAGGCGCAGGAGCAGCTCACCAAAACAGACAACACGGGGGGAAATCATCGCCATTCCTGTCTCCTCGTCGATCGGCGCGCATCATGGCACGGATGATTGACTATCGGTGTCATTCGGTCGCCACTGTCCCCTCGGTTGCCCGTGTTACCGTCCTCCAATGTCCTTCAGACAATGGTTTCCGTCCTGTTTCATCCCTGTTGCAGTGCAAGATGCTCCCTCTTCACGCAGCTGCTACTTTCCGTTTTGACCAGCGGTGTCATCCGGCGCAAAGCACAAGCCGGAGCCACTGCATCGCATGCAAACCTTGGAGAGGGGAAGCACATGAATCCACGTAACTCGCAGAAAAAGACACCGGTTACCTTGCTCGCGTTGGGGATCAGTTTGGCCCTGCAGGCAGGCGTTGCCATGGCCCAGGATGCGTCCGCGCCGGCCACCGGCGGCACCGCTGCCACCGAACTGGATGCAGTGACCGTCACCGGTTACCGCGCCAGCGTGGAGAAGGCGCTGGACATCAAGCGCGGCGAAGCCGGCGTGGTCGATGCCATCGTCGCCGAGGACATCGGCAAGTTCCCCGACAGCAACCTGGCCGAGTCGCTGCAGCGTATTCCGGGTGTGGTGATCACCCGTGATGGTGGCGAAGGCCGCAACATCTCGGTCCGTGGTCTGGGCCCGGACTTCACCCGCGTACGTATCAACGGCCTGGAAGCACTGAGCACGGTTGGCAGCACCGACGGCCAGGGTGGTACCAACCGCGGCCGTGGCTTCGATTTCAACGTATTCGCGGCGGACCTTTTCACCCAGTTGATCGCGCGCAAGACCGCCTCGGCGGATGTGGATGAAGGCTCGCTGGGTGCCACCGTCGACCTGCGCACCGGCCGTCCGTTCGACTATGACGGGCTGACCATCGTCAGCAACGTGCAGGCGTCCTACAACGATGCTTCGCAGTCGGCGATGCCGCGTTTTGCCGGTTTGATCGCCAACAGCTGGGCCGATGGCAAGTTCGGTGCGTTGTTCTCGGTGGCCTACTCCGAACGCGAAACCGTCGAAGAAGGCAGTGGCACCGTGCGTTGGGCCAATGCGCTTGCCAACACCCCCACCAACACCGCCAATCCGAACGGTGTCGGCTTCGCCGGTTGCTCCACTGGCACCGCGCCCTTCCCCGGCGTCTGCAGCGACAAGGTCTACACGCCGCGCTTCCCGCGCTACACGCTGATCGAGCATGACCAGAAGCGTCTGGGTGTTACCGGCGCGCTGCAGTTCAAGCCCAGCGACCGCACCAGCTTCAACCTGGACATGCTGTACTCCAAGATCGACGCCAAGCGTGATGAGAAGTACATCGAAGCCAATGGCCTGAGCAAGACCGGTACGGCTGGCAAGGCGCAGACCGTGGTCACCGATGGCGTGATCGAGAACGGCGCGCTGGTCTACGCAAAGATGGACAACGTGGACATCCGTGCGGAAAACCGCCACGACGAATGGACCACCGATTTCTACCAGCTCAGCCTCGATGGTGAGCACCGACTGACCGACAACTTCACCATCACCGGCAAGATCGGCACGTCCAAGTCCAAGCATGAAAACCCGATCCAGGCGACCATCATGATGGACAAGCTGGATGTGGATGGTTACAGCTACGATTACCGCGGCAATGCCAACAAGCCGGTGTTCAATTACGGCGTAAGCCCGACCGACCCCAACGGCTGGACGCTGTCCACCATTCGCCTGCGTCAGAACTACGTGACCAACGAGTTCCACAATGGCCAGTTGGAGTTCTCTTGGGTGATGGGCCCGTCCTTCACCCTGGACGGCGGCATCCAGGCCAAGAACTACAGCTTCGACTCGATGGAACGTCGCCGCAAAGCGACTGAAACCGAAGTCCCCAATTTCAGCACCGGCAACAAGCTGGTACCTGCTGACATGACGGAGATCGCCAGTCTCGGTGGTATGTCGGGCTCGCCCGGCAAGTGGGTGGTTCCGAACTTCGGCGCGATTGCCGACCAGTTCGGCATCTTCAGCAATCAGGGCACCTTTGCCGTTGCCGACTACGCACCCAGCATCCGTGGTGTGGAGGAGCAGGACCGCAGTGGCTGGTTGATGGGTCGCTTCTCCACCGAACTGGGCTCGATTCCGGTGTCGGGCAACATCGGTGCACGCTACGTCAAGACCAAGCAGACCTCGCACGGCATCGCCACCGGTTCCGGCACGCCGGTCGTGGCGACCGCAATGCGTGAGTACAACGACTTCCTGCCGTCGCTGAATCTGGTTGCGGAAATCACCCCGGACTTCCTGATCCGCTTGGGTGCGGCCAAGGTGATGTCACGTCCGGGTCTTGGCAGCCTGACCCCGGGCGTCACCGTCAGCGTCAGCGGTAGTGCCAAGACGGTGAGCGCGGGCAACCCCGACCTGGAACCGATCCGCGCCAAGACCGTGGATCTGGGCTTCGAGTGGTACTTCAACGAAGGTGCCATGCTCGGTGTCGGCCTGTTCTACAAGGATATCGGCAGCTTCATCCAGAACACCCGCGAGAGCCGTGTCTATTCGGAAAGCGGCCTGCCGGCCAGCTTGCTGGCAGGTACGACTGCCAGCCCGGATGACACCTTCGTGTTCTCGCTGCCGGTCAATACGCCGGGCGGTGACCTGACCGGTGTCGAGTTCAACTACACGCAGCCCTTCACTTTCCTGCCGGGCAAATGGTCCAACCTCGGTGCGCAGTTCAATTACACCTATGTGGAATCGAAGGTGCAGTACATCACCAGCAGCGGCGCGCTTGCGCAGAAGACCGATCTGACCGGGCTGTCGCGCAACTCCTGGAATACGACCTTGTTCTACGAAGGTGAGCGTTGGTCAGGCCGTGTTTCGGCGACCAACCGCGATGACTACCTGATCCAGGTGCCGGGCACCGAGAAGGGCTTCGACAGCGCAGGCCTCGGCGTGCACGGCCAGAGCGGCACCACCTTCATCGATGCGTCGATCCACTACCGCATCAGCGACAAGCTGGAAATCAGCCTGGAAGGCGCCAACCTGACCAACGAAGCACAGGAGTCGTGGGTGTCCAACCCGTCGGTATCGCTGCCGCTGGAATACAGCGAGACCGGCCGCCAGTTCACCCTGGGCCTGCGCTACAAGTTCTGATAGCTGCCGTTTGGCAGGGACTGGAGCGCACTCTCTCCGTAGCTCCGGCCCTGCCCTTTCATCCACCGCAGGCCATGGTCATGCCATGGCCTGACGGCTGTCCACGCGCGGCCGCAATGGCCCGACAGCACCTTGAAGTACTCGCCAGGGACAACCCCACACCCTTCCCAGTCCGCTTGATTCCCCGCCCGGGGAAGGAGCCAACCGCATGGATCGTAAGCGCCGTTTTGGAAAGACACCGGTTACCTTATTGGCAACCGCCATTGCTTCGGTATTGACCGCTCCCCTCGCCTTCGCGCAGTCCGCACCTGCGGCCGCCGAGGCCACCCAGCTGGATGCAGTGAACGTCACTGGCTACCGCCAGAGCCTGCAGAAATCGCTGGACGAAAAGCGTTACACCACCGAACAGGTGGATGCGATCTTCGCCGAGGACATTGGCAAATTCCCCGACCAGAATCTTGCCGAGTCGCTGCAGCGCATCGCCGGCGTATCGATTGATCGCGAAGGCGGCGAAGGCCAGCGCATCTCGATCCGTGGTCTGGGCGCGGACTTCACCCGCGTCCGCCTCAACGGCCTGGAAGCATTGGCCACCGCCGGCAACGGCAGCAGCGGCGTCAACCGCAGCCGCGGCTTCGACTTCAATACCTTCGCCTCCGAACTCTTCAGCCAGGTCAAGGTCAACAAGACCCAGTCGGCGCAGATGGATGAAGGCTCACTGGGTTCGACAGTGGACCTGCGTGGCTCGCGGCCGTTCGATTTCGCCGGCTTCCAGGCATCGGCCTCGGCACAGGCCGGTTACGGCGAGCTGTCGGAGAAGTACGACCCGCGCTTCTCCGGACTGATCAGCAACACCTGGGCCGATGGCCGCTTTGGTGCCTTGCTGTCGGGCTCGTACAGCAAGCGCAACGTCTACGAGGAAGGTTACAACCCGGTGCGCTGGGAGCACGGCAACCACCGCAACTCCAACCAGTCCACCGCCGCCAACAACGGCACCTATGGCTTCTGTTCGCCGGTGGGCTACAACCCGCAGACGCCGCGTAATCCAGCCTCGAATGAAACCCCGGCGGGCAGCGGCAGCCAGGCCAACCAGGACCGCAACAATGGCTGGGGCAGCTATGGCATCAGCGCCACCCATTGCGGCACCGGGCTGCCGCGCCCGGCCAATACGCCGGAGAACATCGCCGCCTACGAGACCGCGACCAATGCCTGGATCCCGCGCTACCCGCGTTACATCCGCACCGCGCATGAGATCGAGCGGCTGGGTGTAACTGGCGCGTTCCAGTTCCGTGTTTCCGATGACACCCTGCTCAGCTTCGATGCGATGTACTCGAAGCTGGACAAGGACCAGCGCGAAGACTCCATTGGCGCCAACCTGCACCGCGCCGCCAACCTCGGCGGCAAGACCCAGATCGTGGTGCGCGAGGCCGAGGTCGACGCGCAGAACCGGCTGATCTACGGCGTGTTCGACAATGTTGATTTCCGCACCGAGTCCAGCCTGATCGAGGAATCGACCACCTTCCAGCAGTACAGCCTGAACCTGGAACATCACTTCAACGACGCGGTGAAGATGGAGGCCGTGCTTGGCCACTCCAGCTCGGACTATGAGCGCCCGGTGTTCTCGCTGGTGAGCTTCGACAACAGCAATGTCGATGGCTTCGTGATGGACATGCGCAACGGCGGCGACATGCCCAACATGACCCTGCCCTTCGCCTTGAACGACCCGGCGGCATGGTCGTGGCTGGGTTACGGTGCGGTGCCGGTCAACAGCAACGGCACCGCGCGCGGCAGCAACATCAGCGAAGTGCGCTTGAACCCGAGTTACGTCAACAACGCCTTCGACACTGCCAAGGTCGACCTGCAGTTCAACATCAATCCAACCTTCACCCTGCGTACCGGCCTTGCCTACAAGGACTACGACATGGAGTCGGAGGAGTACCGCCACATCAGCTACGGCCGCCTGGCCCAGGCCCTGCCGGCGGGCGTTACGGTCGGTGACCTGAGCACCACGCTGACCGGCTTCGGCAAGAACCTGTCCGGCAATGTGCCGAACGGTTGGCTGATCCCGGATTTCGGCAAGATTGCCGAGCTGCTCAACATCAACTGCAATTGCGACACCGGCGTGCAGGGCGGTGATTACCGTCTGGCCGGCGTCGGCCACTTCGGCGCTTCCAACAACAACTTCGAGGTCAACGAGCGCAGCCTCGGCGGCTACCTGCAGTTGGACTTCAACACCGAACTGTGGGACCGCGCCTTCCGCGGAAATATCGGCGTGCGCGTGGTCAATACCCAGATCAGCTCTTCGGGCTGGGCACCGTGCAACGCAGCCACATCGGGCAACAACTCGGCCAACTGTGAATCGTTCTTCGGCGTGGCCAGCGCGACGGCTGCAGCTGGTGAACGCTCGCTGGTGCGCTCTGTGGTCAACCACAGCTACCAGGACGTGCTGCCGTCGCTGAACCTGGCCTGGGATGTGGCCGAGAACGTGGTGCTGCGTTTCGGCGCAGCCAAGACCATGGCGCGACCGACCCTTGCCTACCTGTCACCCAGCGTCAGCGGCGGCCCTACCGGGTACTTCGATGATGGACGCGTGTTCGCGATCAACCTTGGCAATCCCAAGCTCGATCCGTTCCGCTCGACCAACTACGACCTGAGCGCGGAGTGGTACTTCGGTGATGGCGGGCTGCTGTCTGCTGCATTGTTCTACAAGGACATAGACAGCTACGTGCAGCGCACCCGCCTGCTGACCACCTGGGGTGACATGGGCTACTCGCTGGACCTGCTGCCGGCTGGCTTCACCGCCGACACCGTGTTCAACGTGCAGAGCTACTACAACACCCCGGGCGGCCCGCTGAAGGGTTACGAGTTGAGCTACCAGCAGCCGTTTACCTTCCTGCCCGGCATCTGGAGCAAGTTCGGTATCCAGCTCAACTACACGCATGTCGAGTCGAGCATCAAATACATGTTCAGCTCGGCCGGCAACAGCAATACCAGCATCACCACCACCTTCACCGACAACGACCTGGTCAACCTGTCGCCGAATTCGTACAACGCCACTTTGTACTATGACGATGGCAAGTTCAGCGCCCGTGTTTCCACCAGCTACCGCGACGGCTACATCGGCGAGATCCTCAGCCAGGAAAGCGTCTGGGACCTGGACGGCAACCAGTTCGCAACGCCGGATGTAACCGGCAAGAACAGCGTGCGCAACGTCGACTTCAACATGTCGTACAAGGTCAACAAGAAGCTGTCGCTGACCTTCGAGGCGATCAACCTGCTTGATACGCCGGACCAGCGCTACGTGGACTCTGCACGGCAGATGGCCGACCGCTACACCGTGACCGGTCGCCAGTACTACGTCGGCGCGCGCTACAAGTTCTGAGATGGCGTGCGCGCAAAGCCAATGCAGTAACACCGGGATGCCAGCACGCTGGCGTCCCGGTGCATGCAGGAGGATGCGATGAGGCGTTTGTGGTTATCGACCGCGCTGTTGATCAGCGCGGGCTGGAGCTCCGCGGCGGTGCAGGCAGCCGCGCCGCGCACCGAGCCCGAAGCCGAGAATATGCTGCTGCTGCAGACCGCTTCCGGCGGTTGGTCCAAGCAGTACCAGGGCAAGGCTGTGGACTACCTGCGGGTGTTCAGCGCCGACGAGCGCGCAGCGTTGCAGGCCCCGGATCGGTTGGATGACGCCAACATCGACAACAAGTCGACCACGCGCGAGATCCGCCACCTGCTGCAGGCCTGGAAAGACACCGGCAACGGCGCATATCTGGGCGCTGCACGGCGCGGCGTGGACTATCTGCTGGCCGCGCAGTACGCCAATGGCGGCTGGCCGCAGTACTACCCCGAGCGTTCGCTGTACCGGCATCAGATCACCTTCAACGACGACGCGATGACCCGCGTGCTGGACCTGCTGCAGGACATCGCCGAAGGTGCGCCCGCGGTTGCGGGCCTGCCGCCGGATTATGCAGGCAAGGCCAACGCCGCCTTGCAGCGCGGCCTGCAGAATGTGCTGGCCACGCAGGTGCGAATGGATGGCCGACTGTCCATCTGGGCCGCGCAATACGACGAGGTCAGCCTGCAACCGGCCAAGGCGCGTTCCTACGAACTGCCATCGCTTGCCGTATCCGAGTCGGTAGGCGTGCTGCGGCTGTTGATGCGGCAGCCCGAGCCGAGCCCGCAGACCATCGAGGCCATTGAAGCAGG
Source organism: Stenotrophomonas sp. STEN029 (assembly GCF_056760015.1). Lineage (NCBI taxonomy): Bacteria > Pseudomonadati > Pseudomonadota > Gammaproteobacteria > Lysobacterales > Lysobacteraceae > Stenotrophomonas > Stenotrophomonas sp. STEN029. Next base: position 9,042 of record NZ_JBRREC010000039.1, read on the forward strand.
TCTGCAGTGGCTGCAGGCCAATGCCTTGCCGGGCTTGGCCATGCGCAAAGTTGAGACACCGGAACAGCCCAGTGGCAAGGACGTGCTTATAGAACCTTTGGCAGGCGCACGGCTGTGGGCACGCTTCTACGATCTGGACCAGGGGCGGCCGATGTTCGTCAATCGCGAGGGTGAGCGTGTAGCGCGCTTCGCGGATATTCCGAACGAACGCCGGGTAGGTTATGCCTGGTATGGCGTGTGGCCGGAGCAGTTGCTGGTGCGGGAGTGGCCGAAGTGGGCGCAGCGGCATGGGCGAGAGCAACCCCTCTCCCGGACGGAGAGGGGCTAGCTGTTCCCTTCTCCCTCCGGGAGAAGGTGGCCCGAAGGGCCGGATGAGGGTGAGGGCGAAGCCCACGCAATCCTGCATTGCGGATGTGCTCGACCCTCTCCCCAACCCCTCTCCCGGAGGGAGAGGGGCTTAAGCAAGGCAGTCAACCGATTTGGAACGAGTTAGACAATGAACCAGAAAACCGTGTTGCGTCCCACCCATCTCGCCTGCGTGCTGGGCCTGCTGTTGGCACCGCTGAGCGCGGCCGCGCAGTCGCCGGAGCTGCTGTTCCGCGTCTCGGCGGACAAGGGCTTCGTCGCAGACAGCGCACGCGGTGATGCCACGCCGAACTTCCAGGACAAGGTCAGCCTTGTCGACGATGGCGCGCATGGTCGTGCGATCCAATGGCAGGATGACGGCGTGCTGTCGTGGAACGCGCCCGGCAACATCCAGGCCGAGCGCGGCACCCTGTCCTTCTTCTGGCGTTCGCGTTATGCGGTGGGCGAAGCCCCGTTCGTGATCTTCCGCGTCGGCTACGCCGACCACAGCAGCTGGGACATGGCGTGGCTGCGCGTCGACTGGAACGGGCACGGCTTCGATGCTTTTGTCACCGATGCCAACCTGGCCCGCACCCGCGTCTCGTTCAAACTCGACAAGAACCCTTCGCCCGAGCAATGGCAGCACATCGCCTTTGCCTGGGACGAGGACAAGGGCGTCAAGCTGTTCGTCGATGGCCGTGAAGTCGCGCAGGCGGCAACCACCGGTGACTATGACGCAGCGCTGGACCAGCTCGGTCTTGCCGGCCGGGTGATGGCGCCCTACCAGGTGCAGAGCCGCTACAACTTCCTGCGTGGCAGCGACTTCGACGAGATCCGCGTCTACGACCGCATGCTCGATGGCGCCGGTGTGGCCGCGCTTGCGCGCAATGCCGAGCCACGCAGCGCCGAGGGCGGCAGCGCCTCGCAGCGCGCCTGGTGGCACCGCTATGGCTGGGAAGGTGCCGCACCGCCGGCACTGAGCGCATCGACCACAAGCATTCGCAAGGTCGAGTTCGCCGATGTAAAGGACAAGCTGCAATGGATGTGGAAAGGCACTGACGGTATTGCCGAAACCACCTGGCCCGGCGTCTATAACCGCTCGCGCCTGCCCGGCCGCAATGATTACTTCCAGCTGCCGGACTGGAATACCTATGTTGAAGGTGGTCAGCAACTCGACCTGACAGTTCCCGAAGGCGAGCACATCAATCGCATCGAGATCCGCGGCGCCGCCTACGGTGAGTTGAAGGGCTCGGCCGGCACCCTGTTCAAGCGTCCGCAGGGCGTGGTGCGCAGCGTGGACAGCTTCGCCGACCAGGTCGGTGGCACGCTGCATTTCCACAACACCGCGCAGGAAACGCCGATCCAGGAGATCTGGGGCTACCAGGTCAGCGACGCGGCCGAGCCGGAAGGCACGGTCAAGCAGCGCTACCAGATCGACAGCAGCGTATTGCCGGATTACACCAATATCGCCAGCCTGCGTGACTACATCGACGGCCGCTTCGCGCCGGATGAGCGCAGCACGGTGATGGCGCTGCCCAAGGGCGCAGGCTCGCGCAAGCGCGCTGCCGACAGCTTGCCGGCCAAGCCGATGCCGATCGTGCACGTGCTGATTCCATCCGGCGTTGGCGACGCACCGGCCGCACAGCCACTGATCCGCAGCTGGGCGCACAGCTGGGAGAACATGTACGACGGCCTGGATGGTGTGGCGATCGATCTCCCCGCACTGGACCTGCCGGCGACGCATGACGGTCTGATCCCGCTGAACATCCGCATCAAGGACCCGATCTGGCCGGCGCGCGACATGATCGATGTCTCGGTGTCGGTGAAGCCGGATGAAGCACGTACGCTGTGGCTGGACCTGCGCGACCGCATCCTCACCGCTGACAGCCTGTGGATCTCGGTGGCCTCGGCCGCGCCCGGCTTCAATGCCGCATCGCTGGACGGCGCCGAAGTGCGACTGGTGTTCAAGGAACGCAAGGAGGCGATCAAGCAGCACGTCGCCGACCGCTTCAACCAGGTGCGCGACAACTGGGGCTTCCTGGTCGAGGAGCACACCACCTCCAAGCGCCAGCGACTGTATTCGCGCGTCTACGCTGATCTGAGTGATCTGCTGCGGGTTGATCCGGACCATGAACTCGGCCGCCTGTATTGGAATTACATCAGCTACAACAGCCAGGGCAAGCCACCGTTCGAGCAACCGCAGGCGCCGAAGGGCGTACCGTTGTGGGCGTTCCGCCAGGTTGAAGACCTGAAGTACGTGCGTCGCTTTGTCGACTGGTGGATCGAGAACCGGCAGGTCGCTTACGGCGATTTCGGCGGTGGTATTTCCGATGACAGCGACCTGACCCAACAGTGGCCGGGACTGGCACTGATGGGCGTGGAGCCCGAGCGCCTGAACCGCTCGCTGACGGCACTCTCCGACGCGGTTTACCGCAACGGCATGTTCTCCAATGGCCTGAGCACCATCGAGACCGATGAGCTGCACGCCTACGAGGAAGGCATCAACGCCAACAGCGCGATGCTCTACCTCAACTGGGGCGATCCGCTCACCGTCGAGCGCCTGATGGAGACGGTGAAGGCCTTCGACGAACGCATCATCCTGCGCAACCCGCAGGGCAACCTGCTGTTCTCCAGCAACTGGTTTGGCGGCAACAAGGTTTATCGCGAGCCGAACTGGCAGTGGCAGAAGCCCTACTCGTTCCCTGCTTTGCACCCAGCCTTCCTGATGGGTGAGTACAACGCCGATTCCACCGGTCGCAAGCTGGTTACCGGCCTGGCTGACGGCTATCTGGCCCACGCCTACCAAGACGACAAGGGCCGCTTCACCCTGCCCAACGAGATCAACTGGGCCACGGGCAAGACCCGCGGCGGTGAGTTGAACCAGGGCTCAGGCAGCGGCGATCTGATGCACACCTTCTGGGCTGCATGGCGCTGGACCGGCGATGCCAAGTACCTGCAGGCGCTGGACTACCGCGTGGTGCGTGGCGGGCCGGGCGTGCTGTCCAACCTCGGCGAGAACTACGTCGATGTGCTGGGCAGGCAGCAGGATTGGGGCAAGCAGTTGGTGGCCGATGCCGACAAGGGCGGCAGCGGCTTCGCCGCGATCAGCGCCTGGCAGTTGACCGGTGACAAGAAGTACCTGGAAGCGCTGCACGCCGACGGCATTCAGGCCAAGGCGCAGCGCGAGTACATGAACACCGAGGGCCACTGGTGGAGCGATCGCGTCGAAGCCCCGAGCGAGTTCCTGCAGCGCCTGCGCCTTGGCGGTATCGGCCTGAAGCGCAACCAGAGCTGGCCGGGGCATACGGTGAGCTGGCAGTTCGCCCAGCCTGAGGGTGCCGAGCAGGTCGCCTTGCTGGTGCATGCGCCGTCACGTGAGCGCTTCAAGGTGATTGCCTACAACCTTGGCAATACGCCGCTCGACGCGACCATGACCGGTTGGAATGTCGCCGCCGGTACCTGGCGTGTACGTAGCGGTGTGGATCGCGATGGTGACGATGTGATCGACGGCAAGGCCGATGTTCGTGAGGTATTGCTGGAGAAGAGCGTCGGTACGCCGCTGCGGTTTGCACCGAAGCAGAACCAGGTATTCGAGTTCGAGCTGGTGACGCCGGGTACGCCGGTGGAGACGCGCGCGGATCTGGGCATTGGCCGTGGTGATCTGAAGATCGACGGTGAGCGCGTGCTGCTGACCGTGCACAGCCTGGGGCATGTCGGGACTGGCGCTGGTTATGCGGTGCTGGAAGATGTGCGCGGTCGTGAGGTCGCTCGGGTTGCGGTGCCTGCATTGGAAGCGCCGTCGGATCTGTCGCCGCGGACGACGACGGTGGAGCTGCAGATGCCGGCCGGGTTCAAGCGCGAGGGCGCGAGCGTGCGGGTTGGCCTGGAAGGGGATGGGGCTGAGGTGACCAAGCTCAATAACCGGCTGCCGCTGCAGTGATTGTTCAAGTCCCTCTCCCGAAGGGAGGGACTTTGCTGACTGTAGTGCCGAGCATGGCACGGCACTACGGTGTTGGTTGGATTGCCGGCTTCGCGGCTTACGCCGCTCCTACAAAAGCCGCCGGCTCACGCATCCAGCCCCAGCTCTCTGCACTCACGCGCATACCAGCGTGGCGCATCATCGATCGGCTGGAATACGTGGCTGCGCTCCATCACGCGTTGGTAGACGTGCACCGAGATCGCAATCCGTTCGGCGTCGCTGTTGCGCAGCGTATGGAATTCATCCGGCGGAATCAGGTTGCCGGCGCTGCCTTTGCAGCCCAGCAGGCAATCGCGTGGTGCAAACCGGTAACGCTCGCCATCACGTTCCAGCATCCGGTACGGGGTGATCTCCAAGCTGCCCTGCCATACGCCCTCCACACACCACAGGCCATCGTGGTCGTGCAGCGGCGTGCCCTGCCCCGGCCCCCAGGTCATGGCAATGATGCTGTAGCCATGTTCCGGGCTGCGGTAGATCTCGCGGCGCGCGTAGTGGTCATGCACCGGTGCGTGTACGCAGGCCGGCAGCACGATCTGCGGATCGCGGATGGCGCGTTCCAGCACAGCCTGCACCTGGGCGACCGTGCTGTGGGTATCGCTGGCCTGCAAGGCGGCGTCGATACCGTCCAGCAGGCGCTGGCGACCAGCGAATTCGGGATGCGGCGATTGCAATGTCATCACCGCAGTCTAGGCAAGGCAGGTAAAGATTCCGTTGAAACTATCTGCCAACCAGCTCAGAAGGTGCCGCGCTGGATGAAGGGCGCCTGCTGATAAAGCCGGCGTTCGCCACCGCGCGGGTCGTCCATTTGCCGGCTTTGTGTGTCGAACAGCATGGTTTGTCGGCGTTCCAGACCGTATTGCTGCCAGTGCGGCAGGCCGGCGTGGTTCGGATCGCCGTGCCGTGCGAAGGCCAGCAAGGCATCACTCATCGTGTCGGCGAGCTGCTGCATCGCCGCACCGCTGCCGGTGCGGGAGCCGGGCTGGCGGTTGTTGTGGAACACCAGCGGGATGTCCAGCGTATGGAAGGCGCGCAGCCTGGCGGCGTCGCCATCGCGGTCGTAACCGTCCAGCTGATACGCCCAGGTCGGTGCGCCCTGGCGCGCGCGCGCTTCCAGTTCTTCCACCGCACCGCGCCAGGAGCGGCCGGCGGTGGTGGCGGCGAAGAACACGTCCGACGGCGTGTACTGCGGATACAGGCGACGGTATTCGGCGATCACCACCGACGGCAGCAAGTCCACGTATTGCTGGGCTTCGAGCTTGGCCGGCAAATCCTCCCAGCTCAGTTCGAAATTCTTCGGATCGTTGCCGAGGAAGGCACGGGTTTCGTCGTGGGTGTTGCCAATCACCATCGGGATGGTCGCCGACTGCTGCGGCGCCTGCGGCCAGAACGGGTGTACCGGCAGGTTGCGTGCGTCCAGCACCGGACCGACGTAGAGGCTGCTGTTCTCCACACGCGAGGGATCGCGCACTTTCACTGCTTCCAGCAGCTGCTGCATCGGCATGCGCCGCAATGCCTCGGGATCGGCCTTGAGGTGATCGAGCACCAGCTGTGCGCGCTGCGTGGCCGCGCGGGGGCCGGCGGCGGTGGCCTGCTGGCCGCTCATCGTCCAGGCGCGGTGGAACAGGCCCTTGGCCGCCGGCATCGCCATCAGCGTGGCGATCTTGGCGCCGCCGCCGGACTGGCCGAACACGGTGACGTTGTCGGCATCGCCGCCAAACTCGGCGGCGTGCTGACGCACCCACTGCAGTGCCTGGATCAGATCAAGCTGGCCGACATTGCCGGAATCGGCGAAGGTCTCATCGCCGAGCTGGGCCAGGTACAGATAGCCGAACAGATTGAGGCGGTGGTTGACCGTCACCACCACCACGTCACCGCGTCGGCTCAGGTTGCCGCCGTCGTATAGCGGGTCGCTGCCGGAGCCGTTGTTGTAGGCGCCGCCGTGGATATAGAACAGGATCGGCCGCTTGCCGCCGTCGCGCAGTGCTGGCGTCCACACGTTGAGGTAGAGGCAGTCCTCGCTGCCCGGGCCTTCGCTGCCGGTTTGTGGGGCCGCGGCTGCGTAGTCGAGCGCATCGCGTATGCCGTGCCAGGGGTGTTCCTGCAGGGCGGACCGAAAGCGGCGAGGTGCGGTGTCAGCGCCGTAGGGGATGCCGCGGAATACGTGCGTGCCGTTCTCGGTCTGGCCGGCCAGGCGGCCGCTGCGGATGCGGGCGATCGGGCTGGCTGGGGTGTTGGCCCAGCTGGAGTTGCTGAGGGTGGCAAGGCTGGTTGCTGCGGCCAGCAGGGTGGATTGCTGGAGGAAGCTGCGGCGGGCGGGGTTGATTGGGGTTTGCGGCATGGTGGTGTCCTGGGGTTGCGGAGATTGGGCGCGCTTCGCCGTGGGTTCAACCCCCGCTTCGCGCCCCGGCCCTCGCGCTGGCGCGAGGGCGTTCGTGAGGTCGCGAACCGGTGGTTCGCAGGCGACCGCACTCACCCCGCAGGGAGAGGGGCTTCAAAGGCTGGGCTTCGGTTGGTTTGGTTGTTGCGATGCCATCCAGCTCAGGGCCAGTTGTGGCCATGCCGCTGTTGTCAGGCCCACTGTGCCGCGTGTACCGAAACCGTGGCCGCCGTGTGGGAACAGGTGCATTTCGCTGCTGACGTTTGCACTGCGCAGGCTGTTGTAGAAAAGCAGGCTGTTGCCTACCGGCACCACGTCGTCATCGGCAGCATGCAGCAGGAAGCTTGGCGGTGTATCGGCGCGGACCTGCAGCTGCATCGAGTAATGTTGCAGCAGTTCGTCGCTGGGCGCGCTGCCGAGCAGGCGGTCGCGTGAGCCTGCATGCACGTCGTCGCCGCGCATCGTGATGACCGGGTACATCAGCAGCTGGAAGTCGGGGCGTGCGCTTTCCGCGTCGATTGCGTCGCTGTGCGGATAGACGTTGCGGTCAAAGCCGTTGCCCAACCGCGCGGCCAGGTGGCCGCCGGCCGAGAAACCCATCGTGCCGATACGCTGCGGGTCCAGGCCCCAGTCCTTGGCGTGGTGGCGGATCAGCCGCAGTGCACGCTGCGCATCGGCCAGCGCCGCTTCGCGGTCGGCACGGCCTTCGCCGGGCAGCCGGTAGCGCAACACGAACAGGGTCACTCCGCCCTGCTCCACCAGGGCCGGCACCAGCGCCGTGCCTTCCTTGTCCAGCACGACGCGTTGGTAGCCGCCGCCGGGGATTACCAGCAAGGCGCTGCCATTGGGCTTGGCCGGGCGATACGCCACCAGATAGGGAGCGCTGACATGGTCGATATAGCGGTCCGGCAACGCCGGGTCGCTGCTGCGTTCGACGATGCGCTGCGCTTGCGCCAGCGGCTTGTCCCCCGGTGCCATACCCTGCGGCCACAGCGCGATACGGTCGGCCGACCCCGCTGCGGGTTCACCATCGGTGGCGGCCGATACGGTTGCCGGAAGCAGCCCGACAAAAGCGGCGAAAGCCAGCTGCAACAAGGGTTTTAGTCGAATCATGGGCGTAGCGGTCAGGTCTGGGCCGAGGGCGTGGTACAGCTTCTGGTGCAGTGCACATTGTCAGATGACACCGGTTTACCTTATACAGCCAGTCACAGCACTGTCGATGGGCAGTGCAGCAAAGTCACCAGGAGACGCACTTGAGCAACGACCAAGGCAGCCAGCCGCAGGCGCCAGCCGCGCTGGACGAGATTGCCCGCACCTTTGTGGAAGCACGCCGCGATGGCCGTTCGCTTCCGGATTTCCCCGGGACCATCCCGGACGATCTGGTCACCGCCTATCAGGTGCAGGACCTGGCGATCGGCCGCTGGGATGACAGCGTGGTCGGCTGGAAGGTCGGCTACATCGCCGCCGAGCGCCGCGACAGCTCTGGCGACGATCGCCTGCTCGGCCCGATTTTCAAACGTAATCTCTGGAATGCTACCGGTAGCATCGTGGAGATCCCCGTATTTGAAGCCGCTGGCGGCTTTGCCGCGGTGGAAGCCGAATACGTGCTGGAACTGCTCGCCGATGCCCCGGCCGACAAGCTCGACTGGACCCCGGAAGAAGCCGAAGCGCTGCCGGCCAAGCTCTATATCGGCGTGGAAGTGGCCAGCAGCCCGTTGAAGACCATCAATGTGCTGGGTCCGCGTGTGGTGGTGTCTGACTTCGGCAACAACAACGGCCTGGTGCTGGGCGGCGAGGTGCCGAACTGGATCCGCTGCGACGAACCGGAGCTGCGTGCGCAGACCGAGATCGACGGCGTCGTGGTCGGCACCGGTGGCGCCACCACCCTGCCCGGCGGCCTGCGCGCGGCCTATGCCTTCGCACTGTCGCGTTCGGCCAAGCGTGGCCGGCCGCTGAAGAAGGGCGAACTGATCGCTACCGGCAATGCCACCGGCATCCACGACATCGCCGTGGGCCAACAGGCATTGATTCGCTTCGCCGGTTACGGCGACATTTCCTGCAAGGCCGTGCCAGCCGGGTAATCCCGGCCGCCACGGTAGCAACGCGTTGGAGGGCGCTATGGTTACTCGAAGAGGCTTTCTCAAAACCGGCATGGGGGCATTGGCCATGCCGGTACTCGCCGCCTGCTCTGGCGGCAGCAAAGGTGCGGCCGGCGGTAGCCAGCTGCTGACCGCCACCGATGTGCACGTGGCGGACTATCCGACCGTCACCGCGGTGAAGTGGATCGGCGAACAGCTGCTGCGCGAAACCGGCGGCCGCCTGGGTTTGAACCAGTTCCATTCCGGCCAGCTCGGCCGTGAGTCCGAGGCGATCGACATGGCCCGCTTCGGTGCCATCGATATCACCCGCGTCTATTCCGGCGCGCTCAACAATGCGTTCCCGCTGACCCGCGCGCTGTGCCTGCCGTATGTCTTCGACTCGGTCGAACATATGCGCCGCGCGCTCGATGGTGGCATCGCCGATGCGGTGCTTCAGGGCTTTGAAAGCCGCGAACTGGTCGGCCTGGCGGTCTACGACTCCGGTGCGCGCAGTTTCTACAACACCAAGCACCCGATCATCATCCCCAAGGACCTGCACGGCTTGAAGCTGCGCGTGGCCAGCTCGGACATCTTCCTGCAGCTGATGCGTCTGTTCGGTGCCAACCCGACGCCGATGTCGCTGGGCGACACGTTCTCCGGCATGGAGACGCACATGATCGACGGCGCCGAGAACAACATGCGCAGCTTCCATTCCAGCCGTCATTTCGAGGCTGCGCATTACTGGTCGGAAAGCCAGCACTCGTACGCACCGGACATCCTGCTGATGTCGCGCCGCAGCCTGGATGCGCTGACCCCGTCCGATCGTCGCCTGGTGATCGACCTGGCGCGGCAATCGGTGCAGGTGATGCGCACTGCCTGGGATGCGTCCGAAGACAAGGCCCGCGAGGCGGTATTGGCATCCGGTGTGAAGTCCAACGCGGTCGACATGCCGGCGTTCCGCGCCGCCGCCGAGCCGCTGTTGCGTGACTACCTGCAGCAGGCGGACATCGCCGCGTTGCACCGTCGCATCCGCGACTTCGCCTGAGGGGGCCGTACCGATGTCTGATTCCAACGTACAAGCGGCCCCGGCAGGACTCCAGCGCGTGCTGGAGAAACTCGCCGACGTGGTCATCTACATCGCCGTCGCCGCCCTGCTCGGGTTGGTGGTGGTGCAGGGCTGGCAGGTCTTCGCCCGCTACGTCATCAATGATTCGCCGAGCTGGACCGAGCCGGTCACGCTGTTGCTGTTGAGCACGACGATGAGCATGGGCGCAGCGGCCGGTGTGTATACCAACCGCCATTTCGGCTTCTTCCTGCTGGCCGAGCACATGCACCCGCTGGTCAAGCGCGTCATCGATGCGCTGGTGCCGCTGATCGTCGGCACCATCGGTGGTTTCCTGGCCTGGTGGGGCTGGGTGTTGTGGCTGGACGGCCTGCACATCAAGGCCGCCGGCGCCAACCTGCCGCAGAGCGTGAACTACCTGCCGCTGAGCATCGGTGGTGCGCTGATGGCGCTGTTCGCACTCAATCGCCTGCTGTTGTCGCTGCGCGTTGGCGCCGGCACCGCTGCCAACGCTGCCGAAGGGGACCGCTGAGTCATGGGTATCGCAATTCTTTTCGCCGTATTCGGCGTGCTGTTGTTGATCGGCGTACCGGTGGCCTATGCGCTTGCCGCTGCCGCGCTGGCGACCTTGTTGTACCTGGACATCCCAAGCATCGTGCTGGTGCAGCAGATCTCGGCCGGTACCGGCTCGGCCTCGCTGATCGCCATTCCGCTTTTCATCTTCGCCGGTGAAATCATGATGCGCGGCGGCATTTCCGAGCGCCTGATTTCGCTGGCCTCATCGCTGGTTGGGCGCATGCGTGGTGGCCTCGGCCAAGTCTCGATCCTGTCCTCGCTGTTCTTCGGCGGCGTATCCGGCTCGGCCATCGCCGACGTGTCGGCGGTTGGCGGCACGATGATTCCGCAGATGGTCAAGCGTGGTTATGACCGTGACTTCGCGGTCAACGTCAGCATCACCGCCGCACTGGTGGCGCTGCTGGTGCCCCCGTCGCATAACCTGATCCTGTTCTCGGCCGCGGCCGGTGGTGGCCTGTCCATCGCCGATCTGTTCGCCGCAGGCATCGTGCCGGCGCTGTTGATGACGGTGGTGCTGATGGTCACCGGCTACGTGGTTGCACGGCGCCGCGGTTATGGCGTGGAAGCCTTCCCAGGCTGGCGCGCGGTGCTGCTGCGACTGGTTGCCGCCCTGCCCGGCCTCGGCCTGGTCGGCCTGATCTTCTTCGGTATCCGCGCCGGCATTTTCACTGCGGTGGAATCGGCGGCAATCGCCGTGGTCTACGCCTTGCTGGTGACCACCGTGCTGTACCGCCAGCTGCGCATCAAGGAGTTCTTCGAGACCGTCATCCATGCGGCGCGCAGCACCGGCGTGATCCTGTTCGTGATCGCCACCGCTGCGGTGTTCGGTTGGCTGCTGGCCTACCTGCAGGTGCCAGCGGCGGCGGTGGAGTTCCTGCAGTCGTTCGCCCACAGCAAGTACATGGTGCTGTTGATGATCGTGGTGATGCTGCTGTTGCTGGGCACCTTCATGGACCTGGCGCCGATGATCCTGATCTGCACGCCGATCTTCCTGCCGGTGGCCAAGGCCTATGGCATCGATCCGATCCACTTCGGCCTGGTGCTGGTGCTGACCGGTGGCCTCGGCCTGGTCACACCGCCGGTTGGCTCGGTGCTGTTCATCGGCACCGCCATCGGCAAGATCAGCGTCGGCGAAAGCATGAAGACCATCTGGCCGTTCTGGATGGCTGGGCTGGTGGTGCTGTTGATTGTGACCTTCTTCCCCGAACTGTCGCTGTGGCTGCCGGCTTTGCTGCGTAGCTGATGCATGCACGCTGCGGACAGGTTCGTGCCTGTCCGCAGCCGTGATTTGTCGCTGGCGCGCTCGCCGCGCCAACAATCTGGAGATGACGATGAACGTGACCCGTACCCTGGCCGCGCTGGCCACCGCATGCCTGCTGGCCGCAGCACCGGCCTGGGCTGCCGATACACCGACCAGTCCCAAGCGCGGCATCGAACACCAGCGCATGGCCGATCTGGGCAATGGCAGTTTCCTCAACCCGGTGCTGGCCGGCGATCACCCGGATCCATCGGTGCTCAAGGACGGTGACGACTACTACCTCACCCTGTCCTCCTTCGACGCCTATCCCGGCCTGCCGATCTGGCATTCGCGCGACCTGGTCAACTGGCAGCCGCTGGGCCATGCCATCACCACCAACGTCGGCGCGATCTGGGCGCCGGACATCATCAAGCACGAGGGCCGCTACTTCATCTACTTCCCGGCGCGCACCGGTGATTCGCGCAGCAACTTCGTGGTCTGGGCCGACGACATCAAGGGGCCGTGGAGCGAGCCGATCGACATCGGCCTGTCCGGCTATATCGATCCCGGCCACGCCGTGGGCGAGGACGGCAAGCGCTACCTGTTCCTGTCCGGTGGCGATTATGTGCAGATCAGCGATGACGGCCTGAGCGTGGTCGGCAAGCCCAAGCATGTCTATGACGGCTGGCGTTACCCGGAAAGCTGGGACGTGGAGTCCTATGCCCAGGAAGGCCCGAAGATCAGCCAGCGCAATGGCTGGTATTACATGACCACCGCGGTCGGCGGCACCGCCGGTCCGCCGACCGGGCACATGGTCATCACCGCACGCTCGCGCTCGATCCACGGGCCGTGGGAAAACGCACCCAACAACCCCATCACCCGCACCGTCGATCGCGCCGAGCCGTGGTGGTCGCGTGGCCATGCCACCCTGATCGAAGGCACCGATGGCCGCGGCTGGATGATGTACCACGGCTACGAGAACGGTTACTGGACGCTGGGCCGGCAGATGCTGCTGGAACCAATCGAGTGGACCGACGACGGTTGGTTCGTGGCCAAGGGCGGCGATCTTGGCGCGCCGCTGGCCAAACCGTCCGGTGAAGCGGTACCGCATGGCATGGCGCTGTCCGATGACTTCAAGGGCGGCAAGCTCGGCCCGCAGTGGTCGTTCTTCAACCCGACCCGCGAGGAGTACCAGCGCCTGTCCTTCGACAAGGACGGCATGAGCCTGCAGGGCAAGGGCAGCACCCCGCGTGACAGCTCACCGCTGACCGCGATTGCCGGCGACGTCGCCTATCAGTTTGAAGTGGAGATGGACATCGAGCCGGGTGCCTTTGGTGGCGCCCTGCTGTACTACAGCGACCGCCTGTACGCCGGCGTGGGCAGCAATGGCGAGCAGTTCATCCTGCACCGTTACGGCGAGGAGCGCCCCACCCGGCCCCAGCCCAGCGCCACCGGCGGCAAACTGTGGCTGCGGGTGACCAACAACCGCCACATCCTCACCATCCACAGCTCCAAGGACGGCCGGACCTGGCAGAAGTATCCTGTTCAGATGGAAGTCTCCGGCTACCATCACAATGTGGCGGGGAAATTCCTTGCGCTGAAGCCGGCCATCTACGCCGCCGGCAATGGCAAGGTCCACTTCCGCCAGTTCCGCTACCGCGCACTGGATTGAGCGCGGCCCGATAGAATGAATGTATTGAACGGTTTCAAGGACATCGCCTTGCGCAAGAAAGCCGACGCCGCCGCCACGCCCCAGTCACTGGGGCGGCCCGCCACCATCAACGACATCGCGCGGCTGTCGGGTGTTTCCAAGAAGACGGTCTCGCGGATCATCAACAACTCGCCGCTGGTGCGCAAAGACACCCGCGACAAGGTGGAAGCACTGATGCGCGAGGTCGGCTACACGCCCGACCCGCTGGCCCGCGGGCTGGCGTTCCGGCGCTCGTTCCTTATCGGCATGGTCTACGACAACCCCACCGCACAATACGTGGTGGACATGCAGAACGGTGCATTGGATGCGCTGCGCGGTTCCAGCTTCGAGCTGGTGGTGCACCCCTGCGACACCCGCAGCCCCGGCTACATCGAGGGCGTGAAGCGCTTCGTGCAGCAGCAGAAGCTGCACGGCGTGATCCTGGTGCCGCGCGCGTCCGAAGACCAGGCGCTGGCCGACATGCTGGACGAGATCGGCTGCCGCTTCACCCGCATCGCCTCGCTGCCGCTGGATGAAACCTCGCAGATGGTGATCACCCACGACCGTGACGGCGCCGCCGAAGCGGCCGATTACCTGCTGTCGCTGGGCCACCGCGACATCGCCCTGATCACCGGCCCCACCGCCTACCGCTCCGCGCATGAACGCACCGCGGGCTTCCTTGAGGCCCTGGAGCGGCGTGGCATCGAGCTGCCGCCGGCGCGCATCATCGAGGCCGGTTACACCTTCGAATCCGGTGTGGCCGCGGCCGAGAAGCTGCTGCTGGGCAAGCAACGGCCGACCGCCATCTTCACTGGTAACGATGAAATGGCCGCCGGCGTCTACAAGGTCGCCATGCGTGCCGGCATCAGCATTCCACGCGAATTGTCGATCGTCGGTTACGACGACAGCCCGCTGGCCTCACGCCTGTGGCCATCGTTGACCTCGGTACGCCGCAACACCCGTGACACCGGGAGAACAGCGGCGGCCATGCTGATCCAGCCCGAGGGCAAGACCGCGATGCCCCTGGCCAGTGTTCGCCCCCATCTGATCGTGCGCGATTCCTGCCAGCCGCCGCAGGACTGATTGAACCCAAGTTTTTGTTTTTCAAGGGAAACCGCTTATCTTGCAGTGCAAAATGACACCGGTTTCCATAATTGGCTAGAATCGCCTGGCAGGCCCGCGGATTGCAGTTGCGGGCCACTGGACAGATGCGCTGACCGGACCCGCTCCGGTGCCATCGCCCCGCTCCGGCACCCACCGCCGGCAGCACCATCGAACTACCGCTCTGGGAGAGGAACAGCATGACGAATCCATTCAGTCTCGAAGGCAAGGTCGCCCTGGTAACCGGTGCCAATACCGGTCTGGGCCAGGGCATCGCGCTGGCGCTGGCCGCCGCCGGTGCCGACATTGCCGGCGCCGGCATCGTCCCGGCCGACGAGACCGCCGAGAAGGTGCGCGCGCTGGGCCGCCGCTTCCTCAACATCGAAGCCAACCTGATCAGCATCGAGCCGGTTGAGCGCGTGGTTGCCGAGACCGTTGCCGGCCTGGGCCGCCTGGATATCCTGGTCAACAACGCCGGCCTGATCCGTCGCGCTGATGCCGTGGATTTCAGCGAGAAGGATTGGGACGACGTGATGAACGTCAACATCAAGTCCGCGTTCTTCATGAGCCAGGCCGCCGGCAAGCATTTCATCGCCCAGGGCAGCGGCAAGATCATCAACATCGCCTCGATGCTGTCCTTCCAGGGCGGCGTGCGGGTGCCGTCGTATACCGCTTCCAAGAGCGGCATCGCCGGCATCACCCGCCTGCTGGCCAATGAGTGGGCAGGCAAGGGCGTGACCATCAACGCCATCGCCCCGGGCTACATGGCCACCGACAACACCGCACAGCTGCGCGCGGACGAAGACCGCAACAAGGCGATCCTGGACCGCATCCCGGCCGGCCGCTGGGGCAAGCCGGAAGACCTGGGCGGCACGGCAGTGTTCCTGGCTTCGAGCGCGTCGGATTACGTCAACGGCGCGATCATTCCGGTGGATGGTGGCTGGTTGGCGCGCTGAGGATTGAAGGTGGTGGGGCGAAGTTGAAAGCCTGGTAAGCAGCGTAAAGCTGAAGAGCCAGAAGCGCCCTCACCCCTACCCCTCTCCCGCGTGCGGGAGAGGGGAAAGCAACAGCTGAAAGCAAAGCAGCAGCCGGAGCACAAGCCAAGGCAAGAGCCGGAGCAACGGCAGAGGCCAAAGCAGAAGCAGAGGCAGAAGCAGAGGCAGAGGCAGAAGCAGAAGCAGAGGCAGAAGCAGAGGCAGAGGCAGAGGCAGAAGCAGAAGCTTTGGCGGAGGCAGAAGCAACAGCTGAAAAGTCAGGCGCGACAGCGATAGCGAGCGCAGGCAGCCAAGCTGCAGTCGCGAGCAGCACAGATTTCCCTTCTCCCGCATGCGGGAGAAGGTGCCCCGAAGGGGCGGATGAGGGGAGCTTTTGCTTCTGCTTCCACCTCATCAACAACAACGTTTCCCCCTAATCGAGAGTCACGCAATGAAAATCGCATTGATGCAGGAGTTCAGCCAGGCCGCCAAGAACCCGGTGGTGCTGGAACAGCTCAACACCGTCGCCGCCGCACAGGGCCACGACGTGTTCAACGTTGGCATGGACGGTGACAACGATCACCGGCTGACCTACATCCACCTCGGCATCTGCGCCGCGCTGCTGCTCAACGCAAAGGCCGTGGATTTCGTGGTTGCCGGCTGCGGTACCGGGCAGGGCGCGATGATGTCGCTCAATGCATGGCCGGGCGTGTTCTGCGGCTACTGCATCGAACCGACCGATGCCTTCCTGTTTGCCCAGGTCAACAGCGGCAACGCGTTGGCACTGCCGTTCGCCAAGGGCTTCGGCTGGGGCGCGGAAATCAACATCCGCTACATCTTCGAGAAGGCATTTGCCGGTGAGCGCGGCCAGGGTTACCCGGCTGAGCGCAAGGAATCGCAGATGGCCAATGCCGGCATCCTGGCGCAGGTGAAGCAGGGCGCCTCCAAGGACTTCGTCGAAGGCCTGAAGTCCATCGACCAGGAACTGGTGAAGCAGGCCGTCGGCGGCGAGCGCTTCCAGAAGGCGTTCTTCGACAACGCGCAGGACGAGAACATCGTCGCCTACGTGAAGAGCGTGCTGGGCAAGTAAGCCCACGCATGCAGTAGCGCCCTTGCGGGCAGACAAGGGCGCCTGCGGGCGCCTTTGTTGTTTGTGGAACCGGTGCTCTACAAGCGTTTCCTGTAAATGGTATCCAGCCCTTCTCCCCTTGTGGGAGAAGGTGCCCGAAGAGCCTGCCCCCGCGGAGGCGGGGGGCGGAAGAGGGGAGGCGTGCATTGCACGCATGCTTCTTGGTGCTGGAACTCATCAAGCCAGCGATCTCGATCGCGTCCCTTCTCCCCAACCCCTCTCCGCAAGGGGAGAGGGGCTTCAAGGCGAATAGCAACGCATGAAGACCTCAGCTCTTATCCTCATCCTCCTCAGCGCCTTTTCAACCAGCGCCCAAGCCAATGAGCCGACCCACCGCGTCTTCATAGCCGCAGACTCAACCGCTGCCAGCTACGGCCCCGAGCGCGCACCACAAGCCGGTTGGGGCCAGGTGCTGCAGAGCTGGCTCGACGACAGCCAATGGCAGGTGCGCAACCACGCCGTCGGCGGCCGCAGCACCCGCAGCTTCATCAACGAAGGGCGGCTGGATGCAATCGAGAAAGACCTGCAACCCGGAGACGTACTGCTGATCCAGTTCGGCCACAACGATGCCAAGCTGGAAGACGCCACACGCTACGCCGATCCCGACAGCGACTATCCACAATTCCTCTCACGCTACATCGCCGCCGCACGCGCCAAAGGCGCAACGCCCATCCTGATCACGCCGGTCGCACGCCTGCTCTATGACTTTGGCGCGCTGCTGGATACGCATGGTCGCTACACGCTGGCGATGAAGCAGGTCGCCAAAGCGCAGAACGTGCAGCTGATCGATCTCAATGCCAGTTCGATGGCATGGATACGCGCGCTGGGCGAGCAGGGCGCCAAGCCCTATTTCATGTTCGTGCCCGAGCAGAACAAGGCCGACGGTACCCACTTCAGCACAGCCGGCGCGACCGCGGTGGCCTGCCTGGTGATGCGCGGTTGGGTGGAGATCGCGCCACAACTGAAACCCACGCTCAAGCGCGATATCGACTGTGGTGCGATCACTGCGGGGCAGGGCGTGGTGGCTTCCACGCCAAGCGCTGCTGCATCTGTTGTTGCAACGCCAAAGCAGGAGGCAGGCAATACCCACGGTTCACAGGTCATCCGCGAACAGGACATCGGCCGCCAGCAACCTGGTCCGCACGGCGGTGCCGGAACCACCACCGCCTATTCGTTCTTCGCCGATGTGAGTGATCTGCCGTTCGTGATGCGCAAGCGCGTGCTGCACAAGGGCGCAGGCATCGGCCTGCACCCGCAGCACAAGGACGAGATCTACTACATCGTCAGCGGGCGTGGCCTCTACGTGTTGGATGGCAAGCAATACGAAGTCGGCCCCGGCCACGCACTGCTCACGCGCAGCGGCAGCAGCCATGCGCTGCAGCAGGTCGGTGAGGAGGATCTGGTGGTGATGCTGGCGTATCCAGCGGCGCGTTGACTGCGCAGTTCGGAGGGGGGAGGGGCTGGCGCATCACAGCGGTGTTCTGCAGCGGCTTCGTTCCAATGTTGCTGTTTCATCGGCACCTTCGTGCAGGCCAACGCTGTCGTGGCCGGACTGGCTTGACACGGCAACGGGCCGCCCCCAATGTGCCGTCCCTAGGGGCTTCCGATCCAGATAACTGCCTGTCCTGCGTCTGCAGGAGCGGGCGGCGTGCGTCCCGCGGGCGCGACGGTTCGGCTCAGGAAGAATGGAATACGCATCATCCAGGATGGAAACCGATGAAGAAGAACAGCCTTGCTGTATTCGTTCCGTTGTTGCTGCTGACTGCCGGCGCCGCCGATGCGCAGTCCATTTCCAAGGGTTGGGCTGCCTACCGCGCCCAGCAGACCGCACCCGCCACTGCAACGCCAGCGCAACCTCCAGTGACCGGTGAGGCCGCGTCGCAGGTGACTTCCGATTCGCCCATCACACCGACACCAGTAGCGGTACCCGCAGCGGCTCCCGCGCCGCAATGGGGCAGCACACAGTCCAGGAACGAGCAGCCGCAACAGGGCTTCTTCGTCGGCGTACAGGGGGGTGCTGGCCGGGTGTACGAAGACGTCGATCAGCGTGCGGTTTCGGCCAATGCAGGCTACCGCTGGCAGATTGAAGATTTCGCCCAGGTGGGTATCGAGGTTGGTGCCGGCAAGTTGCAGGAAACCCACTGGAAGGGTTACCTGGTGCCTGAGGTCAGGTTCACCAATATCGGCGCGAATGCGCGCTTCAGCTTCGGCAGGAACAGTGCCTGGTTCGGTACCGTGCGCGCTGGCTACTGGCGCGCGAAGTCGGATGATTACTGGGGCGATTTCAGCACCGACGGCCTCTATGCAGGCGTGGGCGTTGGCCTGGACGTCAGCCGCCACTTCAACCTGCAGCTGATGTACACCGGCTACCTGTACTCGGCGGAGTACAACTACGACGACGAAGAGTACGAAGTGAATGGTGCCGACACCCTCACCCTGGGTGCGGAAGTCCGCTTCTGATTGCCAGCGAGCCGGTCGATGGAGACCGGCTTGACCTCTGGTTTCATCAGTCGGCCTGGGCAGGCGCCGCCCACGGTTCACGTTCCAGGCGTTGTGCCAGGTAATCGATCAGTGCCTGTACCCGTGCCGGCCGATGCAGGCCGGGCGGGGTGATGATGCTCAAAGCCAGCGGCTCCACCTTCCAGTCGTCCATTGCTGTCTGCAAGCGGCCATCACGCAGTTGCTCCCAGACCAGGAACTCCGGCTGCAAGGCCAAGCCCAGTCCAGCCTGCAGGGCGGCATCGAATATCTCGGCATTGTTGGCCTGCAGCTGGCGCGGCACGGTCTGCGCGAACTCGCCATGGCGCGGGTGGCGGAAGCGCCAGGTGTTGCCGCTGCGCGTGTAGCTGTACTGGAAACCGCGGTGCTGGGCCAGATCACGCGGGTGGGTGGGGCGCCCGTGTGCCTCGAAGTAGGCCGGCGACCCGACCAGCAGGATGCGGACCTGGCATAGCTGGCGCGCACGCAGGCTGGAGTCGGCCAAGGTCGAAATGCGCAGCGCCATGTCGAAGCGCTCGGCCACCAGGTCCACCATCTGGTCGCTGAGCTGGATATCCAGTTCCACATCGGGATGCGCCTGCATGAACGCTGGCAGCAACGGTGCCAGCCGCGACACACCGAACGACATCGGCGCGGCCAGCCGGATCAACCCTCGCAATGCTGCCGAACGGTCGGCTACTTCTGCCTCCACCGCCTCGCCCTCGTCGAGGATGCGCGCCGCCCGCTCCAGCGCCGCTTCACCGGCCGCGGTCAGCGACATGCGCCGCGAGGTGCGGTGGAACAGGCTGGTGCCGATGCGCGTCTCCAGCCGGGTGATGGCCTTGGAGACGGTGGCCTGCGACAGCTGCAGCTCTTCGGCGGCGCGGGCGAAGGAGCCGGCTTCGGCAACCTTGGCGAAGATGGCCCAGGCTTCCAGGTCAGGCAGGCGGTTCATGGCGGGAGCTCGCAGGGCAGGGTGGGATAATCATGTCATAAATGGAAAGAATGCTTTTCCATACTTTCTATTCTCGGCATCGAGGTGCAGGCCTAGACTTTCCCACATCGAAACCCCACCGCCTTCAGGAGAACGCCATGATTGAACGTCGCCCATTTGCCAGCCTTGGTGGAGCCAATCACGGCTGGCTCGATGCCAAGCACCACTTTTCCTTCGCCGAGTACCAGGACAGCAAGCGCATGAACTGGGGCACGATGCGGGTCTGGAATGACGACACCATCCAGCCCGGCACCGGCTTCCCGCCGCACCCGCATGCCGAGATGGAAATCATCACCTACGTCCGCGAAGGTGCCATCAGCCACAAGGACGACCAGGGTAACCAGGGCCGTACCGAAGCCGGCGACGTGCAGGTGATGAGTGCCGGCACCGGCATCCGCCATGCCGAATACAACCTGGAAGCAGGCGTCACCAGGATCTTCCAGATCTGGATCTTCCCGGACCAGCGCGGTGGCAAGCCGTCCTGGGGCAGCAAGCCCTTCCCCAAGGGCGAGCGCTCGGGCCGCTTCATCACCCTGGCCAGCGGCATGGAAGGTGACGACGATGCACTGCCGATCCGCGCCAACGCCCGCGTGCTGGGCGCCACGCTGAAGGCCGGCGAGAGCACCGAGTACCACTTCACCGACGCCAACCGTTACGGCTACCTGGTGCCGAACACCGGCAAGGTCGAGGTCAGCGGCGTGCTGCTGGAAGCCCGCGATGGTGCTGCCATCACTGGCGAGACCAGCATCCGCATCACCGCTTTGGAAGACTCCGAGCTGGTGTTGGTGGATACCCCCGCCCTGCAGTAAGCAAAACCGGGGTCAGATTCGGGTTTTCCGCTCACACTTTTGCAAACAACAAAGGCGCGGATATCCGCGCCTTTGTTGCTTTGTTCGCACTCGATCACTTGTACCGATCGCCTGCTGCAGGTTGTTCGCTCACGCCTTCTTGCGGCTGGCCTTGCGCTTGCTGGCGGCGCGGGTCGGTTCCACCACGGTGTTGGTGCCGCTTACCGGCTCCATCCATGTCAGCACGTCCACGTAGGCGATGAAGTGCTGCAGGTAATCCGGCGACAGCTCCTGCATCAGCGCCATCGCGCGATAGGTGAGCACGCTGGAATGCAGCGGGCCGGCGTCTTCGGGCAGTGAATCCAGGCACTGGCGGAGCAGGCTGTCGATGCGGATGCGGCTCCACAACTGCTGGAATTCATCCAGCGCGGGCATCAGCGCTGTGTCGTTGCCATCACCGCTGTCGTGGTCGGCGACGACGGCATTGTCGGTACGCAACGGCAACTGGTATTGCAGTGGATCTGCCTCCAGCTGCTGCAGCAGTGATTGCAACGGGCTTCCAACGCTGGCGTTCGCCGCAGGCTTGGCAACTTCAACAGCCACAAGCTGTGCATACGCGTCAGTCAGCTGCGACAGGCGCGCATCCAGCTGCGCGCGCGCGCTGCCCGCATAGCGCTGTGCACGCTGCGCCAGCGCCGCGATCAGCTCGAAACGTGGCGGATCGCAGCGATCAGCGCCGCTGTCGCGCCAGGCCTGCAGCTGTGCCAGTGCTGTCGAATCAGCGTGCATCATTGCGCGGCATCGGCCTTGCCGTCCTGCTTGGGGCGCGGGATCGGTGCGATCTCGACGCGGCGGTTTTTTGCGCGGCCAGCTTCGTCATCGTTGCTGCTGACCGGCTGCTCAGCGCCGAAGGCGGCGGCGAACACCGATTGCGAGGGCACGCCATCGGCGATCATGGTGCGGGTGACGGTGAGCGCGCGCGCGGCGGACAGCTCCAGGTTGTCGGCAAAGCGGCCGTTGGCCACGCGCACCGGCTGGTTGTCGGTGAAGCCGCTGACCATCAGGATCTCCTCGCGTGCGCCCAGATAGTCGCGCAACGGCGCTGCGATGCTCTGCAGCAGTTCGCGGCCCTCCGGCTGCAGCTGGTCGGAGTTGAGCGCGAACAACACGCTGCCGCTGATGCCGATGCGACCATTGATGACGGTGACGCGGCCAGCCGCCAATGGCGCGGCCAGGGCCTGCTCCAGCGTCTTCAGTTTGGCGGTCTGTTCCTGGCGCTGCTTGACCTCTTCATCCAGGCGGTTGTGCAGCAACAGCTGGATGCCGATCACGCTGGCCAGGATAAGCACGAACGCGCCGAGCAGCACCGACATCAGGTCGCCGAACGCGGCCCAGGTGGTAGCGCTGGATTCGGCGTCGAACTCGATTTCGTCGCTCATCGCGTTCAGGCTCCGGCGTTGTCGCG
Source organism: Stenotrophomonas sp. STEN029 (assembly GCF_056760015.1). Classification (NCBI taxonomy): domain Bacteria; kingdom Pseudomonadati; phylum Pseudomonadota; class Gammaproteobacteria; order Lysobacterales; family Lysobacteraceae; genus Stenotrophomonas; species Stenotrophomonas sp. STEN029. Next base: position 31,316 of record NZ_JBRREC010000039.1, read on the forward strand.
TGCTTCGGCCAGCTGCTGCAGCTCACCGATGATCTGCTTCTGCGAGAGCATGCTCAGGTCCACCACTTCGCGTGCCTGCGCGACGTAGTAGGCCAGCTGCTCATCACTGCGGGTCAGCGACTTGTCCAATGCGTTTTCGATCAGTTGCAGGCGCTCGTTCAAGGCGGCGGTGGACTGGCCGAACAACTGCACCGCGCTGCCGAAGGCATCGCCCAGGCTGGCCATCTCCACCGCGCTGGCGGTGACGTTGGCGGCGGCGTGGTCGAGCTTGCTGGTCTCGCTTTCAAGCTGGGTGCTGAAGCGGCTGCCGACGCGTTCAAGGAGCTCGGCCGAGGTGCTGACCAAGGCGTCGACCGCGCTGCGTTGTTCCGTCGATGCGTGGGTGACCGCACCGAGCAGGGTTTCCAGGGTCGACAACAGGTGGCCGCGTTCTTCCAGCATGGCGGTGTCGCGGACCATGCTGTCGGACAGCTTCTGGCGCAGCTCGGCCACCACTTCGGCGGCGGCGCGCGGTGCCTCGGAGGCTGTCTGTACCAGGCGCGAGATCTCGGCGATGGTGTCGCGGGCCTGCGCCTGCTGCTGTTCGCTCATGGCCCGCGTGGTCTGCGCCAGGCTGTCGCAGATCTGCTGCTGGCGCTGTGCGACGGCTTCGCCGTTGCGCTGCCAGCTGCTGTCCAACGTGCCGACCATTGCCGACAGCGACTGCGACCATTGGTCCAGTCGCTGTTCATCGCGCTCGGCGAAAGCATTCTGCAGTTGTTCGTGCGATTGCTGCAGCGAAGACAGCAGCGACTGCGCGTGCTGTTCAAACGAAGACGAAGCCGCGAGCAAGGCCTGCTCATTGCGCTGCGCCAGTTCGTCATGCGCGCTGTGCTGCTGTGCCAGTGCATCACGCCAGGCATCGGCGGTGCGGCTGGCATTGTCTTCCATGCGCGTGGCAACGCCGTCGATCAAACTGTTGGAGCGCTGTTCGAAGGTGCTGGTGAATTGCGTCAAGGCCTGCTGCAGCTGTTCGTTGAGCGTGTTGTTGCTGTGTTGCTGTTGCTCAAGTGCCGTAGTCCAGCTGCTGCCCGCGGTCGCAGCGGCGCTCTGCACGGCGGCATTGATGCCTTCGAGTTGTTTGTGCACGGCGCTGTCGATGCTGGCGTGCAGGGCATTGGACTTGTCAGCCAGGCCCGCCATGGTTGCATCAACGACGGGCTGCAGTGCGGCGCCCACCGCATTGGCCTGCTGACTGATACCGGCCTGCATCGATTGCTGCAGCGATGCCGCCAGCTGCGTATAGGCCGCTTCGGTGCGCTGGTGGAACTCCTGCTGGTTGGTCTGCAAGCGTTCGTTGTTGGCCTGGTGCTGCTGCTCCAGGCTGCCCATCATGGCCTGCAGGCGCTCGACCAGGGTCGGCATCAGCGCGTTCTGTTCCTGCAGCAGGCGGAAGGTCTCGCCGCGCTGGAAGCTTTGCGAATGCATGCGCAGCTGGCTGGCGATACCGGCATCCAGCTCCTGCACGGCCTGCGCACGTTCACGGCGCAACAGCGCCGACAACAGGCCGAGTGCGGCCGAGCTGGCAACACCTGCGATCGAGGTGCCGAAGGCAAAACCCAGACCCTTGACCGGTGCGGCCAGCGAGCTGCGGATCGCGTCCAGGTCGGTAGCGCTTTCCAGTGCCAGGCCGGTGCCACGCAGGGTGGCCATCATGCCGAGCAGGGTGCCGAGCATGCCCAGCAATACCAGCAGTCCGACCAGGTACGGGGTCAGTGAAGGTGCGGGCAGGCCGACGCGTTCGCCCTGTACGCGCAGGCGTACCGGGCCGCGCAGGCCCGGCTGCAGGCGGGCGAGCCAGCCGTCGAGGTTGTCTGCGGCTTCACCGATGGATGGCAAGGCCTGCTGCAAGGTGCCGGTGGCCTGGCGGTAGCGGAACAGTTCCACCGCGCCGGCCAGATAGCAGGCGGCGATGATGGCGGCGACCACCGCCGCCAGCGGATGGGTACCGGCATAACCGATGCCGATCCAGCACACGGCCAGCAGGCCAACAAGGAAGACAACGACTGCAACGAGGTTTCTGGACATGAGGTACGGATTACCGGGTGCGTAGCGCTGCAAGCAGGCCATCGATGGGGTGGAAGCGGACATCCAGTTCGGCCAGCAGCGCGATGCGCAGGTCTTGCCGGAACGTGGCCAGCCAGGGGCCGGTGGGTGCCGCGGTGGGATCCGATGCGGCGGCATCGGCGGGGTCGTGCGCGGCTGCAGCGAGCAGCCGTTGGTAGTGCAGGCCGAGCAGCACCGGCACATGGGAAAGCAGGCTGTGTTCGCGCGGGCTGAGGGTGGCTTCCATCACCGCGTCGACTTCAGCCAGGCGCGCCTTGGCCGGGGATTGCCGCGCCAGCATGTCACGCAGGCGGCCGCGCAGGCGGCCGCTGACGGTCTGCATGGCACGTTGCTGGTTCAGGTAGTGCTGGCGGTAGGGGGCGAAGCCGGGCGGCAGTTCGGCCTCGGCCGGCGTCGGATTGCGTGGCGGGCTCAGGTCGATGTCGGCCTGGATGGCGTCCACCAGCTTGGTTCGCGCAGCGGTGTATTCGGCATCCTGCGACGGATCGTAGGCAGCACCGGGTTCGGGCTCCGGCGGTGGGTTGTCCAGCGCCTTGGACAGGGTGATGGCACTGTTCCAGTCGAACCACTGCGCCAGCCGCTCCGGCACCGCAGGCGCCGCAGGGGATGCTCCCTCGTCATTGAAGCGGGCCAGCAGGCGAATGAACGCCGGGCCCAGAACGGGCGCCCGTTCGGATGCTTTCGCCATGGTCCTGACTAAAAATTGGCCATTTTACATGCTGGCGCAAAGCGCGCCTTGGGCCGGGTATTCAGGCCTCGGCGAGCGGCACCAACGCGGCTGGCAGAACAGCCAGTGCCAGCAATGTTGTTGCGAATGGTTATTATTTACTATAATCGGCGCATCAGCCGCTGCCTGGGCAGTCAGCCAATACTTCTGTCTGTGCAGGTTGATCCGTGTCCCTCCCCCGTATTTCTGCCGGTCTCCGTCCGGCCTTGTTGTCCCTCGCCGTCGTTTCGGCCCTGTTCCCGCTTGCTGCAATCGCCGCCGAAGCCGAAGCGGCTGCCGACGCGCAGACCCTGGATGCGGTGCGGGTCAATGCCTACCGCACCACCGGCCACACTTCCGGCGCCACTAAGACCGATACCGCCATCGCCGAAACCGCACAGTCGGTCTCGGTGATCGCGCGCGAGGAACTGGACGCACGCGGCGTGCAGAACCTCAATGAGGCGATGCGCTACGTGGCCGGTGTGTCGCTGGAAAGCAGCGGCATCGACAACCGCGTCGACGACTTCCGCATCCGCGGCTTCGACGCCGGCAGCTGGGCCAACAACGTCACCATCGATGGCATGCGTGCGCCGCAGGGCAGCCAGTGGAATCGCAGCATGGTCGACAGCTGGAACCTGGATCGGGTGGAAGTGCTCAAGGGCCCATCCGCAGTGATGTACGGGCAGGTGGCTCCGGGCGGCATGGTCAACCAGGTCAGCAAGACGCCGGTGCCTGACCAGCAGCAGGTATTGCGCCTCGGTATCGATGGCAATGGCCAGTACAGCAGTGCCTTCGACGTTGGCACCGGAACGGATGACAACCGCCATCTGCTGCGCCTGGTCGGCCTGTACCGCGACGGCCAGACCCAGATCGACCGCACCGAGCAGCAGCACTGGTTCCTGGCACCCAGCTACACCTTCCAGATTGCCGAGCGCACGCGCCTGACCCTGCTCGGTCTGTACCAGAAGGACGACGGCGGTTCGACCTACCAGTTCCTGCCGATGGAAGGCACGCTGCGCCCCACCGCGTATGGCTACATGAAGAACACCACCTTCATTGGTGAGCCCAACTGGAATACCTTCGATCGCACCATCTGGACCGCCGGTTACCTGTTCGAGCACAGCTTCAACAACAACTGGACCTTGAGCCAGAGTGCGCGCCATACCGATGTCGAATCGGTGTTCCGCACGGTGGTCACCAATGGCGGTCTCAGTGCCGATGGCCGCACCCAGAAGCGGCGCGCGACCTGGGGCGAAGGCGACTCCAAGGGCGAGACCGTCGATACGCGCTTGACCGGAAAATTCAGCACCGGCGTCGCCGAGCACACCGTGCTGTTCGGCGTGGACTGGCAGAAAGCCGACTGGACCGGCGCGCGCGGCGCGATGACCAATCCGGCCGATATCGACATCTTCAATCCGGTCTACACCAACTACGTACCGGTCACCACCAGCATCAGTTACAGCGGCGGCATCAACCGCCAGACCGGCGTTTACCTGCAGGACCAGATCGCCATCGACAAGTGGCGGCTGACCTTCGGCGGCCGCCATGACTGGACCAAGGACGACACCTGGACCCAGGCCTATACGGTGGCCACCAATACCTACCGCCCGGTGGTGCCGACCAAGGTCAAGGACAAGGCGTTCACCGGCAATGCCGGCGTGCTGTACGTGGCTGACAACGGTCTGACGCCTTACCTGAGCTATGCCGAGTCGTTCCAGCCGGCGGGCACCAATGCCAACATGAGTTACACGCAGACTCCGTTCGACCCGGTGACCGGCAAGCAGTGGGAAGCCGGCCTGAAGTACCAACCGGCCTCGTTCGATGGTCTGCTGACCTTGTCGGCCTACGACCTGCGCCAGCAGAACATCGTCACCAACGACCCGATCAAATCGCATAACACCTGCGGTGCCGCTGGCAATGCGGATTGCCAGGTGCAGGACGGCGAAGGCCGCGTGCGCGGCGCCGAGCTGGAAGGGCGCATCACCCCGCTGGAAGGCTTCAGCGTGATTGGTGCGGCCAGCTGGATGGACTCGGAAGTCACCCGCAGCAACAACGGCTATACCGGCAAGCAGCTGGCGATGGTGCCGGACTGGACGGCGGCGTTGTGGGCCGATTACACCTTCCTCGCCGGTGGCCTGGAAGGCCTGAGCGTTGCGGCCGGTGTGCGTTACAACGGCCGCAGCTACGGCGACAGCGCCAATCTCTACCTGATCCCGTCCTACACCTTGTGGGATGCAGCGATCCGCTATGACGCCGGCCAGCATGGCGCGGTCGGCACGCAGTTCGCGATCAACCTGAGCAACCTCACCGACAAGCGCTTCGTCTCCACCTGCGGCGGCGTGTCGTCCTGCTATTACGGCACCGGCCGTACCGTCACCGCCACCGCACGTTTCAGTTGGTGATCGGCGCACGGCACCTGCGCCTTCATGCAGGTGCCGCCAGCGCATGTCCAGCGAAGAGCCAGACCCTATGAAAGAACCCTATCGCATGCGCGTCCAGCACCGGCGCGCGACCACGCATGGCAGGCAGGCCGCATGAACCTGTGGCTGGGACTCGCCGGCACCTTGGCCGGCACCATTGGCGGGCTGCTGTTGTATGTCGCTTCGCCGCAGCAACAGCTGCGCGCCGCCGGGCCCTGGCCGAAGCGGCATGCATGGTGGCCGGGCACGTTGTTTGTATTGCTGTCACTGCTGGCGTTGTGGCCGCTGCTGGCACCGTTGGAGGCGATCACCAGCTGGTCGGTGTTGCTGATGTTGGTGTGGTCGCTCGCCCCGTTCCTCGGCGCATGGCGTGCACGCGTGCGTGCGGGACGGTCGGCATGAACGCGGTGAAACCGCGGCTGGAAAGCCGGCACTGGTTCGGCAAGACCTGCGCTGGCGTGGTGCTGGGTTTTGGCCTGGCCTTGGCGCTGTCGGGCCTGTTTGCCTGGCTGGGTCCGGACGGCATCAATGCCGGTGGCGGCAAGAACCAGTTCAACATGTGGCTGATGGCACCGATCTGGGCGACGGTGCTGTCCTTCGTCTACCTGTTCCGTGACAGCCTGCGTGCCTGGCTGTGGTTGGGTGTGGCCAATGCGCTGGCCTTCGCCGCGCTGTGGCTGGTGCGTGGAGTGATGTCATGAAGGTGCTTGCATGAAGATCCGTAGCGACATCATCAAGGTCTACAAGGATGTGCATATCTGGATCGGCATCGTCAGCGGGCTGATGCTGTTCATCGCCTTCTATGCCGGTTCGGTCACCATGTTCGAGAAGCCGCTGGAGCGCTGGGCGACGCCGCCTTCAACGCTGTCGGCGGCACCGTCGTTGCAACAGGCCGACGCGCTGGTGGCCGCGGTGCTTGCCGAACACCCGAAGGCGGCATCACGCTATTTCGTCTCGGTGCGGCCGCACGCCGATCAACCGGCGCGGGTGTACTGGCAGGAGCGCGCGCCCGGCCAGGGCCGTCGCCAGTTCACCGAGTATGGCGCCAGCTTCGCCGCCGACGGCAGCCTGCAGGTGGCGCAGACGCGCAAGGCACCGGTGGCGCAGTTGGTGGATACGCTGCACCAGCTGGTCGGCCTGCCATTCCCGGACAAGATCGCACGGCCGATCATGGGCGCAGTGGCGATGGCGTATGCGGTTGCCCTGGTATCGGGCCTGATCGTGCTGCTGATCACCTTGAGCAAGGATGTGTTCGCGCTGCGCATCGGCAAGAACATCAAGCGCATGTGGCTGGATGCACACAACGCCTTGGGGTTGTTCAGCCTGCCGTTCCACATCGTCATCGCGCTGACCAGCGTGGTGTTCGCTTTCCACGACCAGTTCTACGATGCGCAGGGAGCGGTGGTGTATCCGCAAGGCATCGAGTGGAACGAGGAGCACGCCGAAGCGGCCGGAGGGGCAGCAGTGTTGCCGGCAGCTGAGTTGCTGCGCCGGGTAGAGCAGCAGTTGCCCGGCTTCGAGGTGCAGAGCTTCGGCTTCCAGAACAAGGACGGCCATGTTGAAGCAACGGTGACCGGACTGGATGTCCGCCATGGCACGCGTGCGCGGGTATATGCCAGCACCCATCTGGATCCGTATAGCGGTGAGGTGGATGCGCATGACCTGCCTGGCCACATGGATGGCTGGAACGGCGCGGTCAATGCGTTCTTTGCGCTACATTTCGGCAGCTTCGGTGGCAACCCGGTGCGTTGGTTGTACCTGCTGATGGGCCTGGCCGGCGCTGCCCTGTTCTACACCGGCAACCTGCTGTGGGTGGAATCGCGGCGACGCAAGCGCAAGGGCGCGGAGACGCCGGTGCAGAAGCGTTCGGCCTGGGTATTGGCCTGCCTGACGGTTGGCGTCTCGCTGGGTTGCGTGGCCGGCATATCGGCCAGCATCGCTGCCACCAAATGGCTGCCGTCGCTGGTCACCGATCTGAAGGCCTGGCACACGGGCATCTACTACGCGGTATTCGTCGCCGCCATCGCCTGGGCATTCCTGCGCGGTGCGCCGCGTGCTGCGGTGGAGCTGCTGCGCTTGAGTGCGCTGTGCACGCTGGCGATTCCGCTGTCGAGCATTGCCGGTGCTTTGGGCGTCGCTGGCAGCTGGTACCACGCCGGCAGCTGGCCGGTCGACCTGACCGCACTGCTGTCAGTGCCGGTGATGCTGTACATCGCAAGGCGTACGCAGATGCGCCTGCAGCAAGGCCATACCGACAGCGTCTGGTCGCAAGGTAGTGCCGAGCCATGCTCGGCAGGGGCGTAACCCGCAGCCCATCAGCGCTTGTAGGAGCGGCGTAAGCCGCGAAGCTGACAATCCGTCAGCTCGCAGATACACCGGTGA